>QEUR01000333.1 GCA_003577095.1 Acidobacteriota bacterium | reverse complement strand
CGAGCACCCCAAGCCCTTCATCTGGACCAAGACCGCAGAAGAGATCCTCGCCTCACTCGGCAGACTTCTTCAACGAACTACCGGCGCAGGACACTAGCCTCGGGTGCAACCACCGTCCGGACGAGGGAGCTGGGGTATGGAGCAGGACACCGTGCGCGGGAGCGTCGGGCAGGTGCTCGCGGACCTGCGCGACGTCATACCGGCCTCGCGGCTGCTGACCGACCCGGCGCAGCTGGCGACCTACGAGTGCGACGGGCTCGCGGCCTACCGCGTCACCCCCGCGCTGGTGGTGCTGGCCGACACGGCCGCGGAGATCGCCACCACCGTGCGCGCGTGCGCGCGGCACGGGGTGCCGTTCGTCGCGCGCGGGTCGGGCACCGGGCTGTCCGGCGGTGCCCTCCCCCACGCCGAAGGCGTGCTCGTGGTGACCAGCCGGCTGCGCACGCTGCACGAGGTGCGCGCCGAGGACCAGCGGGCGGTCGTGGACACCGGCGTCATCAACCTGCAGGTGACCCGGGCCGCCACGCCGGACGGCTACTACTTCGCGCCCGACCCCAGCAGCCAGCAGATCTGCTCGATCGGCGGCAACGTGGCGGAGAACTCCGGCGGCGCGCACTGCCTCAAGTACGGCTTCACCTCCAACCACGTCCTCTCCCTGGACGTCGTGACGCCGGACGGCGAGGAGGTCACGCTGGGCACCGAGGCCCCGGACGCGCCCGGCTACGACCTGGTCGGGGCGTTCGTCGGCTCCGAGGGCACGCTGGGCGTGGCCACCCGGGCGACGGTGCGCCTGACCCGGCTGCCGGAGGAGGTCCGCACGGTGCTCGCCGGCTTCGCGAGCACCGACCAGGCGGGCGCGGCCACCAGCGCGATCATCGCCGCCGGGATCGTCCCCGCGGCGATCGAGATCATGGACGCCCTGGCGATCGAGGCGGCCGAGAAGGCGGTGAGCTGCGGCTACCCCGAGGGCGCCGGTGCGGTGCTCGTGGTCGAGCTCGACGGCCCCGCGCAGGAGGTCGAGCACGAGTACGCCGCCGTCGAGAGGATCTGCCGCGAGCAGGGCACCTTCGAGTTCCGGATGGCCACCGACGCGGCCGAGCGCGCCGAGATCTGGAAGGGGCGCAAGTCCGCCTTCGCCGCCGTGGGCCGCATCTCCCCCGACTACATCGTCCAGGACGGCGTCGTGCCGCGCACCGCGCTGCCGGAGGTGCTGCGCCGGATGGGCGAGATCAGCGCCGAGCGCGGGGTGCGGGTGGCCAACGTCTTCCACGCCGGCGACGGCAACCTGCACCCGCTCGTGCTCTTCGACGCCGACGAGGAGGGCGCGACCGAGCGCGCCGAGGAGGTCAGCGGGATGATCCTCGACCTGTGCATCGAGCACGGCGGCTCGATCACCGGTGAGCACGGCGTCGGCGCGGACAAGGCCAGGCACATGCCCAAGATGTTCACCGACGAGGACCTCGACACGATGCAGCTGGTGCGCTGCGCCTTCGACCCGGCGGGCATCGCCAACCCGGGCAAGATCTACCCCACGCCGCGGCTGTGCGGCGAGCGCCCGCGCGTGGTCCGCGGCGCCCACCCGCTCAGCGTGGAGCACGAGGGGGTGGACCTGTTCTGATGGCTGCCTCCACCGACATCGTCGAGCGGCTCGCGGGGACCTGCCGGGTCCGGGGCGCGACCGAGACGGACCACGTCGACGGCGTGGTCCCGCAGGCCGTCGCCTCCCCCGTCTCCACGCAGGAGACCGCGGCCCTGATGCGCGCCTGCCACGAGCAGGGCCTGGCGGTCGTCGTGCGGGGGCACGGCAGCAAGCGAGACCTGCTAGCCGGCGGCGGGCACGAGCTGGTCGTCGACGCCCTGGCGGCCGGGCGAGGTCGCGACGCAGACGGGCAGGATGCGGGCTCGACGCTCGGGGGCGCGCTGGCCACGAACCTGGCCGGGCCCCGCCGGGTCAGGGTCGGGGCGACCCGCGACCTCGTCATCGGGGTGCGCCTGGTCCGCGCGGACGGCACGGTGGCCAAGGCCGGCGGCAAGGTGGTCAAGAACGTCGCCGGCTACGACCTGTGCAAGCTCCTCGCCGGCTCCTGGGGGACCCTCGCCGTCGTGACCGAGGTGACCGTGCGCCTCCACCCCGTGCCGGAGGCCGGCCTGTGGGTGCGGGCCGAGGTCGGGGCGGAGAGGCTGCCCGGGGTCCTTGCCGAGGTGGTGCGCTCCCAGCTGGTGCCGCACGCCGTCGAGGTCCACGCCGCGCCCGGCGCGGCCGGCGCGGTGGTCGCGGTGCTGCTCAGCGGCACCCGTGCCGGCGCGACCGCGCGCGCCGAGGCGCTCGCGACCTCCCTCCGCGCCGGCGGGGGCAGCGCTGTGGACGTCGTCGACGGGGCGGCGTCGGAGCCGACCGTCGAGCAGGGATCCTCCGGCGTGCTCCCGGGCCGTGCGGCCGACGGCCGGCCGACGCTGCTGAGGACGACGGCGCGGCTGAGCGGCATACCGGAGCTCGTCGCGGCGGCGACCGAGCACGGACTCACGGTCACCGGCTCGGCCGGCGTCGGCGTGCTCCACGCGAGCTCCCCGGAGGGCCGGCCCGTGGACGAGACCGCCGCCGCGGTGGGGGCGGTGCGCGCGACCAGCCTCCGGCTGGGCGGCTCGACCGTCGTGCTCGACGCGGCCCCCGCGGTCAAGGCGGCCGTGGACAGCTGGGGCCCGGTGCCGGGCCTGGACCTGATGCGGCGCGTGAAGGCCGAGTTCGACCCCGGCCGGATCCTCGCGCCGGGACGCTTCGTGGGAGGCCTGTGAGATGACCGGACGACCCGACTCTACGGCGGCGGGCCGGGACCCCGTCGAGCTGGGCATGCCGACCGTGCGC
The DNA here is from genome assembly GCA_003577095.1 of Acidobacteriota bacterium. Classification (GTDB taxonomy): domain Bacteria; phylum Actinomycetota; class Actinomycetes; order Actinomycetales; family Dermatophilaceae; genus Ornithinicoccus. The sequence continues at coordinate 1,190 of QEUR01000333.1, read as the reverse complement.
GGTGACCGCTCGGGCGTGCTGGCCTCCCCCGCCTTCGACGCGCACCGGCCGCCGGCCCGGGACCTGCTCGACGACTGCGTGCACTGCGGGTTCTGCCTGCCCACCTGCCCGACCTACTCGCTGTGGGGCGAGGAGATGGACAGCCCGCGCGGGCGGATCGACCTGATGCGGGCCGGCGTCGAGGGGGCGCCGATGACCGCCTCGATGGTCGACCACTGGGACGCCTGCCTGGGCTGCATGGCGTGCGTGACGGCGTGCCCCTCGGGCGTGCAGTACGACCGGCTCATCGAGCAGACCCGGGCCCAGGTGGAGCGGCGGGTCGAGCGGCCCGCCCGCGACCGCGCGCTGCGCACGCTCATCTTCAACCTCTTCCCCTACCCCCAGCGGCTGCGGGTGCTGCGCGCGCCGCTGCGGCTCGCCCAGCGCACCGGCGCGCTGCGGCTCGTCGGCCGCACCGGGCTGGTCGGCCGGGTCAGCCCCGAGCTGGAGGTCATGCAGTCCCTCGCCCCGCCGCTCGGCCCGCGCGTGAGCGTCCCGGAGCGGACCCCCGCGGTCGGCGAGCGGCGCGCGGTCGTGGGGATGCTCACCGGGTGCGTGCAGCGCGAGTTCTTCGGCGACGTCAACGCCGCCACCGCCCGCGTCCTGGCCGCCGAGGGGTGCGACGTCATCGCGCCGCGGGGCCAGGGCTGCTGCGGCGCGCTGTCGGTGCACACCGGCCGGGAGCCGGAGGGGCAGGCCTTCGCCCGGCGGCTGATCGACACCTTCGAGGAGGCCGGCGTCGACACGGTCGTGGTCAACTCCGCGGGGTGCGGCTCCTCGATGAAGGACTACGTCCACCTGCTCGCCGACGACCCCGGCTACGCCGAGCGGGCGGCCCGCTTCAGCGAGCGGGTGCGCGACCTGAGCGAGGTCCTCGTCGAGCTCGGCCCGGTGGCGCCGCGGCACCCCCTGACCACGGACGACGAGGAGCTGGTCGTGGCCTACCACGACGCCTGCCACCTGCGGCACGCCCAGCGCGTGGTGGGCCAGCCGCGTGAGCTGCTGCGCGGCATACCCGGCGTGGTGCTGCGGGAGATCCCGGACGCGGAGATCTGCTGCGGGTCGGCGGGTGTCTACAACATCCTCAACCCCGAGCCCGCGCGCGAGCTCGGCGACCGCAAGGCGGCCAACATCGCCTCCACCGGCGCCCG
>QEUR01000332.1 GCA_003577095.1 Acidobacteriota bacterium | reverse complement strand
GGTCGACCGGGACCTCGAGCAGCCGGGCCCGGTAGGACAGCGCGGTGGCGCTGGCGTTGGTGTAGGTCGGGGACTCGACGGCCACCAGGTCGCCGGGGTCGGTGAAGAGCTTGTTGGCCAGGTCCAGGCCCTGCATCCCGCCTGCGGTGATAGTCAGCCGCTCGGGCGTGGTGGCGTCGGAGGTGCCCTCGAGCATCTCCAGCAGCGCCTCCCGCAGGGCGGGGTCGCCCTCGGTGGCGGCGTAGTCGAAGGCGTCGGCCGCCCCCGCCCCGATGGCCTCCGGCGCGACCTCGGCGAGCGCCGCGGCGGGGATCGCCTCGCGGGCGGGACTGCCCATCGCGAGTCGGACGACGTCGTGGGTCTGGCCGGCCAGCAACGAGGTGCTCGAGTCGATCACCGACCCCACCAGGCCCGCTGCTCGGTCCGCCAGCGGCAGGGTCGGTCGGCTGGTGCGGGTGACGGTCATGGTTCTGGCCTCTTCCTTCGCGGTCGGGTGCGGTGGTCAGGTCTTGACGAAGAGCTCCTGCGGGAGGGGCGCCAGGCGCTCGGCCCCCTCGGGACCGACGAGCACGGGCTCGGACAGCTCGTAGCCCCAGCCGTCCATCCACATCCCCAGGATGAGGTGGAAGGCCATGCCCGGCTGGATCACCGTGAGGTCGCCCTGGCGCAGGCTGATGGTGCGCTCGCCCCAGTCCGGCGGGTAGCCGATGCCGATCGAGTAGCCCACCCGCGAGCGTTTGACGTAGCCGGAGCGTCCGACGCTCTCGGCGAAGGCCTCCTGCACGAGGTGCCCTGTCGAGCCGGGCCGCAGCTGGGCGAGCGCGGCCTGCACGCCCTCGGTGACCGCCTCGGCGCACCTGGCCAGCTCGGCCGTGGGCGGCCCCAGGCTCACCGTCCGGGCCAGCGGCACGTGGTAGCGGTCGTAGACGCCGGCCAGCTCGATCGTGGTGGCCTCGCCGGAGCGCAGCGGCAGGTCGCTCCACGTCAGGTGGGGCGTGCCGGCGGTCTCGCCGGTGGGCAGCATCGGCACGATGGCCGGGTAGTCGCCGCCGAGCTTGCGGGCGCCGAGCGTCTGGGCGTACTGGATCTGGGCGACGACGTCGCACTGCCGCCGGCCGGGCTCGACGTGGTCGATCGCGACCTGCATCACCACCTGGGCGATCTCCCCGGCGACGCGCAGCTTGTCCTGCTCCAGCGGCGACTTCACCACCCGCACCCAGTTGACCAGCTCGCGGCTGTCGACCAGCTCGGCGCGGACGAGTCCGTCCGCCAGCGCCTGGTAGCCGCGCACCGAGAAGTACGGCGCGTCGGCCTCGACCCCGATCCGCACTCCGGGCCGGTCGGCGAGCACGCCCACCTCGACGGCGCGCCGGACGATCCACGACATCGGGTGGCGGTCCGGCCGGTGCACGAGGTCCTCGGGATAGCCGTGGACCAGCTCGGTCGGCAGGTATGCCGTGTAGTGGGCACCCTGGGCGTCCATCTCCCGCATGAACAGCTGCGGCTCGCCGGCCGCGGGCACGACGAGGCACTGGGGCACGTAGAAGGACCAGGCGTTGTAGCCGGTGAGGTAGTAGAGGTTGGCCGGGTCGGTGACCACCAGCGCGCCGAGCCGGCTGCGTGCCATCGACTCCTGGACCCGGGCCAGGCGCGCCAGGTACTCCTCCACCGGGAACGGGCGGGACTCGATGCTCTCGCGCTCGGCGAGGACCCCGGTCTCAGGCACCGCTGATCAGCCCCTGGTCACGACGCCGCCCGCGCCTCGCGTCGAGGAGCCGCTGCCCGGGTCCGCGGGCCCGCATCCCGGTCAGCGCGGCCAGCGCCCACATCGTGACCTGGTTGGCGGTCAGCACGGGGACGCCCAGCTCGCGCTCCAGCGGGCCGACCAGGTCGTAGGTGCGCAGGTTGGTGCACGAGACGAAGACGGCGTCGCACGGTGTGGTCGCGGCCGCCCGGACCAGCGCGGCGGTCTCCTCGAGGCCGACCTGCCAGATCCCGCCGGTGCGGCCCAGCGAGGCGGTGCCGGACACCTCGATCCCGGCCTCGGCGAGGAAGGCCTCCAGGCGGAAGGTGACCGTCTCGTCGTACGGGGTGGCGACCGCGACGCGGCGTGCCCCGAGGTGGCGCAGCGCGTCGACCAGGGCCCCGCTGGTGGTCGTCGCGGCCGGCGCGCCGGCGTGCAGCATCGCCTCGACGAGCGCCCGCTCGCCCTCGAGCCCGTCGACGAAGCTGCCGGAGGT
>QEUR01000331.1 GCA_003577095.1 Acidobacteriota bacterium | reverse complement strand
CGCAGCAGCTGGGTGCGCAGGACGGACTCGTTCAGGCCGAGCTGGCGGTCCAGCTCCTGCGCGGTCGCGGGCTCGGCGGTCATCTGCACGACCGCGTAGATGCCCTCGGCCTGCTTCTTGCTCTCGTCCTGCTCGTGGTGGCCGTCGCCTCCGGCGAGGTGCCCTCGCTGAAGTGGCTGCTCTTCCCCGTGGCCGTCCTGATCGCCACGGCGATCACGGGGGGGGTCGTCCTGATCTGTGCGCGGCTGGTGCACGCGGTCCGGGACATGAGCAACCTCGTCGGGCTGGCCACCCGCGTCCTGCGCTACGTCTCCGGGGTGTTCTTCCCGATCGCCGACTACGCGGGCAAGGGCCTGATCGGCGACGTGATGATGTACCAGCCGATCGCGGTCATGATGACCCTCGTGCGCCAGACGCTGCTCGCGGAGTTCCCCCTCGACCTGACCACCTGGCTGGTCAGCCTGGCCTGGGCGGTCGGGCTGTGCGTGGTCGGGTTCGTCGTCTTCTGGCGGGCGGAGGCGAGCTATGGGCGGGCCTGACCCGACGGCGGACCGGCAGCCCGGGGCACGGCCCGCCGGCGACCCGCCGCCGACAGTGATCGTCAACCACGTCGACATCGTCTACCGCGTCTACGGTGCCGGCCGCGCCCGTGAGGTCGAGGAGGACGAGAGCAACCTGTTCGGACGGCTCTTCAGCCGCTCGACCCCGCAGGTCGGCATCCGCGAGGTGCACGCGGTCAAGGACGTCTCCTTCGTGGCGCACCGGGGAGAGTCGGTCGGGCTGATCGGCCGCAACGGGTCGGGCAAGTCCACCCTGCTGCGCGCCGTCGCGGGCCTGATCCCCCCGGACCGGGGGCAGATCTACCTCGGCGGCCGGGCGGCCCTCCTCGGAGTCAACGCGGTCCTGATGCGCAAGCTCAGCGGTGCCCGCAACGTCATGATCGGCGGGCAGGCCCTCGGCCTGAGCCGCCAGCAGGTCCGCGAGCGTTTCGACGACATCGTGGAGTTCAGCGGCATCGGCAGCTTCATCGACCTGCCGATGGAGTCCTACTCCTCGGGCATGGCCGCGCGGCTGCGCTTCGCGATCTCGACCGCCGCGGTCCCGGACATCCTCGTCGTGGACGAGGCGCTCGGGACCGGCGACGCCGACTTCCGCAAGCGTGCCCAGGAACGCATCGCCCAGATCCGTGCGGACGCCGGGACGGTGTTCATGGTCAGCCACAACAACAACACCATCAAGACCATGTGCCAGCGGGCGCTGTGGATGGAGCAGGGCCACCTCATCATGGACGGTCCCTCGGGTGAGGTCGTGGAGGCGTATGCCGAGTGGGTGGCCAGCAGGCGCCCCCGCGGCCGGCGTCGCCCGGCGCGCCCGGCGCGCCCGGCCGAGGGCGAGGCGTGAGCGGGACCGTGAGGTCGGCCCTCGTCGTCACCGTCGTCCACCACCCCGCGGACGCCCGCATCCGGCACCGGCAGATCCAGGCGCTGCTGGACGCCGGCTGGCAGGTCACCTACGCCGCACCCTATGACGACTACGGCCTGGTGCGACCGGTGGGCGTGCGCAGCCTGACGACCATCGCGCTACCGCGGTCCTCCGGCCGGCGGCGCCTGGGCGCGCTACGCGCCGCGCGCCGGCTGCTGCGCGAGCGGGCGCCCGGCCACGACGTGGTGCTGCTGCACGACCCAGAGCTGGTGCTGGCCACGGTCGGTCTGCGCCTGCCACCGGTGGTCTGGGACGTCCACGAGGACACGGCGGCCGCGCTGGAGGTGCGCGAGTGGCTGCCCCGGCCGGTGCGCAGGACGGCCGCGGTCGGCATGCGCACCATGGAGCGCTGGGCCGAGCGCCGGATGCCGCTGCTCCTCGCGGACCACCACTACGCGGACCGGTTCCGGCTCGCGCACCCGGTCGTACCCAACACCACCTACGTCCCGCACGACCCTCCGCCCGCCGCGCAACCGGACCGCGAGGGGCGCCTGCGCGTGGTCTACCTGGGCAGCGTGACGATGGAGCGCGGGGCGGCGGAGATGGTCGAGGTCGACCGCCGGTTGCGGCGGGCCGGACAGGGGCGGATCGTGCTCCAGATCATCGGTCCGGCCCACGGCCGCGCCGTCCAGGTGCTCGAGGAGGCCTCGCGCGCGGGTGACCTCGAGTGGTCCGGCTTCGTCCCCAACGACGAGGCGGTGGAGCGGCTCGCCGGCGCGCTCGCCGGCCTCTCGCTGCTGCACGACGAGGCCAACTTCAGGCCGAGCATGCCGACGAAGGTCGTGGA
>QEUR01000330.1 GCA_003577095.1 Acidobacteriota bacterium | reverse complement strand
CTCTAGCGCCTGCTCCAGCTGCTCGATCGCCGGCAGGTCCAGGTGGTTGGTCGGCTCGTCGAGGACCAGCAGGTTGACGCCGCGCGCCTGGAGCAGCGCGAGCGCCGCCCGGGTCCGCTCCCCCGGCGACAGCGACGACGTGGGCCGGCCGACGTGGTCACCGACCAGGCCGAACTTGGCCAGCAGCGTCCGGCGGTCCGCGTCGCTCCACTCCGGCAGCTCGAGGGCGAAGACCCTGGCCAGCGGCGCGTCCTCGCGGTCGAGCAGGCCGCGCGCCTGGTCGACCTCGCCCACGACCACCCGTGAGCCCGTCGACGCGGTGCCCTCCACCGGGGCGACCCGCCCGAGCAGCAGCCCGAGCAGCGTGGACTTGCCGGCGCCGTTGGGGCCGGTGATCGCGACCCGGTCGCCCAGGTCCAGCTGCAGGTCGACCGGGCCGAGCGTGAAGCCGCCGCGGCGCACGACCGCGCCGCGGCCCACCGCCACCACGTCGCCGGACCTGGGTGCCTGCGCGATCGAGAACTGCAGCACCCACTCCTTGCGCGGCTCCTGCACGACCTCGAGCCGCTCCAGCATCCGCTCGGTCTGCCGCGCCTTGGCCGCCTGCTTCTCGGAGGTGGCCTGCTGGTGGAAGCGGACGTTCTTGTCGCTCTCCTTGCGCCTGGCGAGCCTGGAGTTGGCGGCGCGCACCCCCTTGTCCATCCACTCGCGCTGCACCCGGGCGCGCGTCTCCAGCGCCCGGCGGCGCGCCGCATACTCCTCGTAGGCCTCCCGCGCGTGCCGGCGCGTGATCGACCGCTCCTCGAGGTAGGCGTCGTAGCCGCCGCCGTAGACGACCACCCGCTGCAGGCTGCGGTCGATCTCGACCACCGTGGTCACCGTCGCGGACAGGAAGGCCCGGTCGTGGCTGACGAGCACCACCGGTGCGTGCAGCCCCAGCACGAACTCCTCGAGCAGGTCCAGCCCCGTCACGTCGAGGTCGTTGGTCGGCTCGTCCAGCAGGTAGCCGTCGTAGCGCGACAGCAGCAGCCCCGCCAGCCCCACCCTCGCCGCCTGGCCGCCGGAGAGGCTGCGCACCTCCCAGTCCAGGTCGACGGCCAGCCCGAGCCGGCCGGCCACCTCCTCGGCCCGCTCGTCGAGGTCGGCTCCCCCGAGCGCCAGCCAGCTCTCCAGCGCGACGGAGTATGCGGTCGCGCTCGCCTCGTCCTCGGGCCGCTCGGCCAGCAGGACGGCCGCGGAGTCCATCTCCGTCTGCGCCGCGCTCACCCCGGTGCGCCGCCCGAGCGCCCCCCCGGATCGTCTCGCCCGCCACCAGGTCCGGCTCCTGCGTGAGCAGGCCCAGGTGCGCGGTCCTGGGCGAGACGGCGACCCTGCCGGCCTCCGGTGCGCGCCGCCCGGCGAGCACGTGCAGGAGCGTCGACTTGCCGGCGCCGTTGGGACCGACGAGACCGACGACGTCACCGGGGGCGACGACGAGGTCGAGCCCGGAGAAGAGGGTGGTGGCACCGTGGCCGACGGCCACGTCCCGGGCCTGGATGGTCGCGCTCACGCTCGGACCGTGCCGATGATCGCCCGGCGGGCGGCGGAGACGAGCAGGCGCGGGCTCCCCAGGGCCAGCGTCTCCCCCTCGGGCGCGTGGGGCAGCGCCGCCGCCTCGGCCAGGCGCTGGGCCCGGGCCGACGGGATGGCCCTGACGCCGAAGGCGTCTGTGAGCTGCTTGACGCGGAGCGGCGAGCCCGCCCCGACCAGGTCGTTGCCCTTGCCGACGAGCCAGGCGACCGCCGCTGCGGTCCCGGCGGCGCCTGCGCGACCGCGGAGCACGTCGGGGTCGCCCTGCGCGACCTGGACGAGGAGCCGCCGGCACGCGGTCAGGAACTCCTCGTCGAGCCGGTCACCGACCCCGGCCAGGTCGGGGCGCAGGGTGGCCACCCCGGCGTCCAGAGCCGCGCCGACCTGGGTCAGGGTGACGTGCAGGTCGTCCGGGACACCGTCCAGCACAAGCGGCTCCGCCGGCAGCGGCTCTGGGTCCAGGGCCGTGAGCTCCTCGACGCTCCCGACCCGCTGCGCCAGCAGCGCCGGCACGAAGATGTCCGGGTCGCCGGTCGCCAGGGCGACCTCGGTCCCGGCGTCGAGCCGCGCCACCGCCATCGGCCTGCTCGCCCACCGGCCCGGCAGCGCGCCCAGCACCTCCGGGAGCACCGCGACGGCCCCCTCGACCACCTCGCCGCCCGTCTCGTCCAGGCCGACGTCGCCCCACCCGTCGTCCTCGTCCGCCCCGTCGTCCTCGT
>QEUR01000329.1 GCA_003577095.1 Acidobacteriota bacterium | reverse complement strand
TGTCGACGAGCAGGCCGGTGTCGCCGCCGGGCACGGGCGTGTAGGACGACCAGCGCCGACGGGCCAGCCGCAGCCGCAGGCCGAGGTCCTCGACGACCTGCCGGGGAAGCAGGCTGACCAGGTAGGAGTAGCGCGAGATCCGGGCACCGGCGCCGGCGAAGACGTCGGCGCTCACCGTCGCCCCGCCGAGGGCGGGCTGCCGCTCCAGGAGCAGGACCGAGCGGCCGGCGCGGGCGAGGTAGGCGGCGGCGGCCATGCCGTTGTGGCCGCCGCCGACCACCACGACGTCGTGGGAGGTCGTCATCCGAGCAGGGTAGCGACCCGCTAGATGACCCCCATCGCGAGCATCGCGTCCGCGACCGCGGTGAAGCCGGAGGCGTTGGCCCCGAAGACGTAGTCCCCGGGCCGTCCGTAGTCCTCCGCGGTGCTCACCACCCGCTCGTGGATGTTGTGCATGATCGCGGCGAGGCGGTTGTCGGTGTACTCGAAGGTCCAGGTGTCGCGGGAGGCGTTCTGCTGCATCTCCAGCGCGGACGTGGCCACGCCTCCGGCGTTGACCGCCTTGCCCGGCCCGAAGAGCACCCCGGCCTCCTGGAAGACCCGGACCGCCCCGGGCGTGCACGGCATGTTCGCGCCCTCGGCGACGATGTCGAGGCCGTTCTTCACCAGCGTCGTCGCGGCCTCCTCGTCGAGCTCGTTCTGGGTGGCGCAGGGCAGCGCGATCTCGCACGGCACGTCCCAGATGCAGCCGCGGTCGACGAACCGTGCCGAGGTCCGCTCCTTGGCGTACTGCCCGATGCGCTCGCGGCGCACCTCCTTGATGTCCTTGAGCAGGTCCAGGTCGATGCCGCGCTCGTCCACGACGTAGCCGGAGGAGTCGGAGCAGGCCACCACCCTGCCGCCCAGCTCGGTGACCTTCTCGATCGCGTAGATCGCCACGTTGCCCGAGCCGGAGACGACCACGTCGTGCCCCGCCAGGGACAGGCCGGCGTGCCGGGCCATCTCGTTGGCGAAGTAGACAGTGCCGTAGCCGGTGGCCTCCTTGCGGGCGCGCGACCCGCCCCAGGCCAGGCCCTTGCCGGTGAGCACGCCGGCCTCGTAGCGGTTGGTGATCCGCTTGTACTGCCCGAAGAGGTAGCCGATCTCCCGGCCGCCGACGCCGATGTCGCCCGCGGGCACGTCGGTGTACTCCCCCAGGTGCCGGTAGAGCTCGGTCATGAAGGACTGGCAGAAGCGCATGACCTCGGCGTCCGAGCGGCCCTTGGGGTCGAAGTCGGAGCCACCCTTGCCGCCGCCGATCGGCAGACCGGTCAGCGCGTTCTTGAAGATCTGCTCGAAGCCGAGGAACTTCACCGTGCCCAGCAGCACGCTGGGGTGGAAGCGCAGGCCGCCCTTGTAGGGCCCGAGCACCGAGGAGTACTCGACGCGGAAGCCGCGGTTGATCTGCACCTGCCCGGCGTCGTCGGTCCACGGCACGCGGAAGATGATCTGCCGCTCCGGCTCGCACAGCCGCTCGATGACCCGCTCGGCCAGGTAGTGGGGGTGCCGGCGCACGACCGGGCCGAGGCTGGCCAGCACCTCCTCGACCGCCTGGTGGAACTCGTGCTCGCCGGGGTTGCGGCGCAGCACCTCGGCGTAGACGTGCTGCAGGGACTGGTCGATCGCAGGACCGGTCGAGGTGGTCGCGGTCGTCATGCTGCCTCCGGACTTCGGGTCGGGTCTGGGCGGCGCGGACAGGGGTCGCGGCGACCGCTCGGTGCACATCTTATGCCAGGGTCTGCATAGGTATGCCGTCGCATCCTGGTAGACGGTCCGCTCACCCGTCCCGGTATGCCACCGCGCTCGTCCCCGGCGCGCCTCCCGGGTCGGTGGTGAGCGAGTCCGCGCCGGGCACCCGGTCGGTGTTCTGCGCGGCCACGACCAGCCACCGGCCGTCCTCCCGCCGCTGCAGCACGAAGACGAAGACGCCGCTGCGCTCCCCCGCCACCGAGCCGTCGGGGTGCAGCTGGCCGGTGATCGTCCAGGCCACGTGCACGACCGCCGCCGACGGGCCGAGGCGACGCGTCCTGGGCGCCCGGACGGTCATCGTGCTGGCGCCGAAGATCCGCTCGAAGCCGTAGGCGTGGGCCTGCTCGATGCGGGCCCGGCTGCGCCACCAGAGGCCGACGACGTTGACGAAGTCGGCGTCCTCGGCGAAGAGATCGGCGAGGGCGCGCGCGTCCCGGGCGGCCCACGCCTCGGCGAAGGCGCGGCCGACCAGCTCCGGCTCGGGCAGGCCCGGGACGCCCACCGCC
>QEUR01000328.1 GCA_003577095.1 Acidobacteriota bacterium | reverse complement strand
GGTCCTGGCGACCAGGCCGGTCCTTGACCTGGTGGACGGCGGCGTCGCGGTGGATCCGGTGCCCCCCTTCATGGTCAAGGGCAAGTCGAAGCCGGTCGACGCCGCCGCCGTCACCGTCCTGCGGCCGGTCGCCGCGCACCACCCCGCCCGCCCCGACGACGTCTTCCTCGGCCGCGAGTCCGAGCTCGCCCGGATCCTGGACCTGCTGGCGCAGACCCGCACCGGGCGCGGTCAGCTGCTCGAGGTCCGCGGCGGACCGGGCCTGGGAAAGTCGGCACTGGTGCGGGCGGTCGTCGAGCGGTGCGGGGACGCCGTGGCGGTGCTGAACGGGCCCAGCCGCCGGTTCGGCCGCAGCGCGTCCCACCAGGCCGTCCGCCGGCTGCTGCGCGACCTCACCGGCGTCGACCCGGCGGAGCCGGCCGCCGCCCAGGTCGAGGCGCTGCGGGCGGTGGTCGGCCGAGCGGCACCCCAGGTGCTGCCCTGGTTCCCGCTGCTCGCGGCCACGATGGGCGTCGCGCTGCCCGACACCCCCCAGCTGCAGGACCTGGACGACCGCTACCGCCCCACCCAGACCGGCCGCGCCCTGGCCGACCTGCTCTCGGCGGTCCTGACCGGCCCCGCGCTCCTGGTGCTCGAGGGCGCCGACGACATGGACGATGCCTCGGTCACCGCGCTGCGGGAGGTGCTCGCCGTCCTGCCCGGCCGGCCCTGGCTGGTGCTGGTGACCCGCCGCACGGACGACGGCGGCCTGCTGCCGGACGCGGACGACGAGCACCCGGTCCTCGACCTGGAGCCGCTGCGTCCGGCCACATCCCTCGCGCTGCTCGCCGCCTGGTCCGACCGGCGCCTGGCCGTCGGGGGGATCCCGCGGCACCTGCTCGGCGACCAGCAGCTGCGGGCGCTGGCCGCGAAGGCCGGCGGCAACCCCATGCACCTGCACTCGCTGCTGGAGCTGGCCCTGGCCCGCGGCACCGTGGACGGGCTGCCCGTCGGCGTCGAGGAGGTCATCGGGGCGGAGGTCGACGCGCTCGAGCCGCGGGCCCGCACGATCCTGCGCCTGGCCTCGGTCCTCGGGGAGCAGCTGGACACCGGCCACCTCGCCGAGCTGGTCGCCCCCGAGGGCTGGACCCTGCGGCCGGAGGACCTGGGCCGGCTCTCCGGCCAGCTGGTGCTCGAGGGGCCGTCGGCCACCTGGTACCGGTTCAGCAGCACCCTGCTGCACGAGACCGTCTACGCCGGGCTGCCCTACCGGCTGCGCCGGCGGCTGCACCTGCGGGCCGGGGAGTCGCTCGAGGCCGCCGCCGGCCCCCCGCAGCTGGCCGCGCTGTCCACGCACTTCTTCGAGGCCGGGCGCTACGACAAGGCGCTCGACTACTCCGCAAGGGCCGCCGAGCGGGCCAGCCGGGCCTACTCCTCGCTGGAGGCCCTGCACCTCTACGAGCGGGCCCTGGTGTGCGCGGCGCGCACCCCCGACGTCGTGCCCGCGCTCGTCGGGCAGCTGCACGAGGCCGCGGGCGACGCGGCGGAGATGGCAGGCCTGTCGGCGGCCGCGATCAGCCACTACCGGACGGCGCGGACCGGCCGGCGCACGGACCCCTGCGCCCTCGGTGGGCTCATCGCCAAGGAGGTCGGCCTGCACCAGCGGGTCGGCGCCTTCGACCGGTCGACCCGGATCGCCGGCTACGCGCTCCGCATCCTGGACGGGGTGCCCGGGGAGGAGGCCGACGCCCTCCGCTCGCGGCTTGCGGTCCAGACCGCCTTCGTCCACCACCTGCGGGCCCGGCACGCCACGGCCGTGTCGTGGTCGACCCGGGCCGTCGAGCTGGCCCAGCGGTCGGGGGACGCGGCGGTGCTGGCCCGCGCCTACAACGCCCACGCGCTGGTCCTGGCCGTGGCAGGGATCCCGGCAGACCGGCCCTACGGGGAGCTGGCGCTGGCCAGCAGCGAGGAGTCCGGCGACCTCCGGCTCCAGGTCAAGTGCCTGACCAACCTGTCGATCAGCGCCATCATCGACGGCCGCTGGCCACGGGCGGAGTCGTTGCTCGTCCGCGCCGCCGAGGTGGCCGAGCGCCTCGGCGACGCGGCCAACGTCGTCAACGTCACCTACAACCGCTGCGACGTGCTGGTCCGCCAGGGCCGCTGGTCCGAGGCCGCACCGTTGCTGGCCCAGGTGGGCCGGGAGGCCCGCGCCCAGGACGACCAGGAGCTGGTCGCCCTCGTCGCGCTCGAGCAGGGCAAGGTCGCCACCGGTCAGGGACGCGTGGCCGCGCGCTCGGCCTGGAGCGCGAGCGGGCCGAGGCCGAGGTCGGGGTGCTCGCCTGCGACGTCCTCGCCGCTGCGACCGACCGGGAGAGGGAGGTGGCGCAGGAGCGGGTGCTCACGGCCCTCGGGGGCCTCACCCGCCCCGTGGATGAGGAGAACCGGTCCCGCCTCCACCTGCTCCACGGCACCCTGCTGCTGGCCCGGGGCCTGCCCGCCGAGGCGGAGCAGGCCTTCGACGCCGGCGTCTCGGCGCCGGAGGGCGAGGGCGGCCTGGACCGGGCGCTGGCCGCGCTCGGCGCGGCGCAGGCCGCGGCCGCCCGGGGCCGGCAGCGCACGGAGGACCGCTCCCGGGCCGAGGTGGTGCTCGCCCGCCTCGGCGTCCGGGAGCCGCCCCTCCCGGTGGCCTGGTGGCCGCTAGACCGCCCCGCGGTAGTCGTGCAGGACGTTGACGACGAGGAGCAGGTCACCGCCGTCGCGCGTGGATGAGACGTAGTCGGTGCAGAAGTCGTGGCCCTGACCGTCGTCGGCGACACCCTTGGCGATGCACGGCTGCGAGACGATGTCGAGGGGACCGTCGGCCTCGAAGCTCATGTGCACGACATAGCTGTTGACCCCGCCGTTGCCGCAGCGGGACGCGTCGCAGCGGATGGTGATCTGCGCCGGTGCCTCCCGGGTGTACGTCGTGCCCAGGTCGGCGATGAAGCCCACCACCTCCGAGCCCTCGGGGCAGCCGAGGTCCGGGGTGCAGGCGCCCACCGTGGTGACCGCCAGCGCTGAGGTCGACCCCTGCGACAGGAACACGGTCGCGCAGGCGACGTCGGTGCTGGCCGGGCCGCAGGTCTCGGTGCCGACCGTGACGGCCGCGCCCGGACCCGCCTGCGTGGTGGTCACCCGCTTCAGGCTCTGGAAGGGCGCCGCCGGGGTGCTGGTGAAGTCCTTGGGCGGCCTGGTCGTCATCCGTGGGGTGACGACCACACCGTTGTCCACGGCGGAGTAGGTCACGGTCCACGACCCGCTGGTCTCCCCGCGCGGCAGGACCACGGCGTCGCGGGAGAGGTCACCGGCCGGCGTGCCGCCGCCGGCGAGGCTCACGTCGAGGGCGAAGGTGGCGTCCTGCGGGAAGGTGGAGCCCGCCGGCTCGAGGGTGAGCGTGAGCGTGATGGGCGTGACGCCGGCCTGCGCCAGGACGGCGGGCAGGGCGCCTCCCACCCCGGGCTGGGTCGTCGCCATCGTGGCGACCACCCCCGTGGGCTTGACGGAGCTGGCCGGCGGCGCGCCGGAGGCGGGACCGGACAGCAGCACGAAGGGCAGCAGGCACCACAGCGCGACGAGCGCGCCGGTCAGCCGGCGAGGGGCCATGCGACCACCGGGGGCTGGACGAGACATGAGAGGACAGCTCCTTCCCG
>QEUR01000023.1 GCA_003577095.1 Acidobacteriota bacterium | reverse complement strand
GCGTCGACGCGCGGCCGACTCGAACATCCCCATGAGGTCATCCTGCCGTATCCCACCGACAGCCCCCTGTCCCGCCGTTTTCACGGGAGGGCAGCTGCTCCATACCCTTGTCCTCATGACCCGACCGCACCTGTGGATCCGCGCCGAGGCCCGCCCCACCGAGCAGCGTGTCCCCATCGTCCCGGCGGACGCCGCGAAGCTGGTGAAGGACGGTTTCCGCGTGACGGTCGAGGAGTCGCCCACGCGGGTGGTGCCGATCGAGGAGTACGTCGCCGCCGGTTGCGAGACCGCACCCACGGGGTCCTGGGTCGAGGCGCCCGAGGGTGCCGTCGTCGTCGGCATCAAGGAGCTGCCCGACGACCCCTCCGACCTGGCCCGGACGCACGTCTACTTCGCCCATGCCTACAAGGGGCAGGAGGGCGCGCAGGAGATCCTCGACCGCTTCCGCCGCGGCGGCGGCGAGCTGCTGGACGTGGAGTACCTCACCGTCGACGGCAAGCGCGTGGTCGCCTTCGGCTTCTGGGCGGGGTATGTGGGAGCCGCGCTCTCCGTGCTGCGTCACCGCGGTCTGCTCGAGGGCGGGGTCGCCCCCATGACCCGGGCCGAGCTCGATGAGCGGCTGGCGTCCAGCACCCCGCAGACGCCCGAGCGGGCGCTGGTGATCGGCTCGCGCGGCCGCTCCGGCCGCGGCGCCGTGGAGGCGCTCGGCGTCGCCGGGTGCGCGCTCACCCGGTGGGACCGCCCCGACACCGTGCTCCTGGACCGGCCCGCGCTGCTCGCCCACGACATCATGGTCAACTGCGTGGTCAGCCAGGGTTCGGCGGGGCAGCAGCCGTTCGTCACCGCCGACGACGTCGACGTCCCCCGCCGGCTGCGCGTCGTCGGGGACGTCACCTGCGACGTGACCTCCGACGCCAACCTCGTCCCCCTCAACACGGCGGTCACCACGTGGGAGGAGCCGGCGCGGCGGTTCGGCACCGACGAGCACCCCCTCGACGTCATCGCGATCGACAACCTGCCCTCGCTGCTCCCGCGCGAGGCGAGCGAGAGCTTCAGCGCCGAGCTGACGCCGCTGCTGCCCGACCTCGCCGACCGGTCCGGCCCCTGGGCGGCCAGCCTGGAGTGGTTTCGCAAGCACGTGCACTGACCGCGTTGCGGCGCGGTTGCGGCGCGACCCGTGCGGGATCGGCGCACGATAACGATTGGGTAACGCCCGCTCCCCCGGGCCCGCGGGCGTGCGCCCGGGACCAAGGCGCGCGCGCGTAGCGCATGCCACCGAGGTTCTCAAGTGGGCGAGCGGCGCTCCGGCGCGGTGGCTACCTTGGCTCGGAAGACCCGTGGACGACCGAGGAGAATCCGATGACAAAGCCCACCCGAGGCACCCACCGCCGCAGCCTGACCGTGGTGGCCGCGCTCAGCGCCGCGGCCCTGACCCTCACCGCGTGCGGAGGTGGTGACGACGGCGGCACCGAGGCCGGCGGCGACGACCTCGGCCTGATCGACGACGGGACCCTCGTGGTGGCGATGAGCGGCGAGTTCCAGCCGTTCAGCTACTTCGAGGGCAACACCCTCACCGGCTTCGACTACGACATCGGCGCCGCGATGGCCGAGCAGCTCGGTCTCGAGCTGGACGCCCAGACCGGCGCCTTCGACACCCTCATCGGCGGCATCAAGGCCGACCGCTACGACGTGCTCATCGCCTCGATGACGCCGACCGAGGAGCGCGACGAGCAGGTCGACTTCACCGACAGCTACTACGTCTCCGGCGCCCAGGCCTTCGTCGGCCCGGACACCGACTGCACCGACATCACCCAGATGGACCAGCCGTCGATCGGCGTGGCGACGGGCACGACATACCAGGACTGGCTGTCCGAGAACGGTGGCGACTGGGTGGGTGAGGTCCGCACCTTCTCCTCCGACATCACCGCCCTCCAGGACGTCGCCGCCGGGCGTCTCGACGCCGCGATGACCGACCGCAACGTCGGGCTCTACCAGATCCAGGAGTCCGGCCTCGACCTCGTCGAGTGCGGCGAGCCCGTCTTCACCGAGGAGCCGGCCTTCGCGGTCAAGGAGGGCAACGCCGCGCTGCAGGAGGCCCTCAACGAGGCGCTGGCCACCATCAAGGAGGACGGCACCTACGCGGAGATCTCCGAGAAGTACTTCGGCAAGGACATCTCCACCACCGGCGGCTCGGACGACGCGGCCGCGACCAGCGACAGCTGAGGAAGCGCTCCGGTGCAGCACTTCCTGGAGCTGTTCGCCGAGTACGCCCCGCTGTTCGTCGAGGCGTCCTGGGTGACGCTGCGGCTGACGGCCGCGGCCCTGGTCATGGCCATGGTCGGGGGCGCGGTCGTCGCCGCGATGTCGATGAGCCGGGTGCGGCCGCTGAGGTGGCTGGCCACGGCATACATCGGGGTGGTGCGCGGCACGCCGCTGATCACGCAGATCTTCATCATCTACTTCGGCCTGGTCGCGATCATCACCCTCGACGCCTTCTGGGCGGGGGCGCTGGCGCTGGCCTTCCACAACTCCGCCTACATCGCCGAGATCTTCCGGTCCGGCTTCCAGGCGGTGCCGAAGGGGCTGACCGAGGCCGCGCGCTCGCTCGGCATGTCGCGGACCAAGACGTTGAAGCGGGTGCAGGCGCCGCTGGCGCTGCGGACGACTCTGCCGGTGCTGGGCAACCAGTACATCATCGCGGTGAAGGACTCCTCGCTCGTCTCGTTCATCGGCATGACCGAGCTGTTCCAGACCTCGCGCAACATGGCGGCCTCCACCTACGAGCCGCTCACCGCCTACATCGTGGTGGCGATCTACTACCTGGTCATCGTGCTCGCCCTGACCGCCCTGGTCAGCTGGCTCGAGCACCGGCTGAGCGCGCACAGGAGGCCGGCAGCAGCATGAGCGAACCGACGAACGAGCAGGCGGCGCAGCCGGCCGGCGGCCAGGACGGCCGCCCGATGGTGCAGATGCGCGACATCATCAAGAAGTTCGGCACCACGACGGTCCTCGACGGGATCGACCTCGACGTCCACGAGGGCGAGGTGGTCACCCTCATCGGTCCGTCCGGCGCGGGCAAGAGCACCCTGTTGCGGTGCGTCAACGGGCTGGAGCGGATCACCAGCGGCACGATCGAGGTGGACGGCGAGCAGCTCTCCTACTCGGAGAAGTCGCTCAACCGCCTGCGCGCCCGCATCGGGATGGTCTTCCAGGCCTTCAACCTCTTCCCGCACATGACCGTGATGGACAACGTCACGGTCGCCCAGCGCGAGGTGCTCGGCCGTTCGCGGGAGGAGGCTCGGTCCCGCGGCGCCGAGCTGCTGGAGCGGGTCGGGCTGGGGCACAAGGCCGACGCGTACCCGGACAACCTCTCGGGCGGTCAGCAGCAGCGGGTCGCGATCGCGCGCGCGGTGGCGATGGACCCGGCGGTGATGCTCTTCGACGAGCCGACGTCGGCTCTCGACCCTGAGCTCGTCGGGGAGGTGCTCGACGTGATGCGCCAGCTCGCCGACGACGGCATGACGATGATGGTCGTGACGCACGAGATGCGGTTCGCCCGGAAGGCGGCCGACCGGGTGATCCTCCTGGCCGACGGCGGCATCGCGGAGCAGGGACCGCCCGAGCAGGTCCTGGACTCGCCGGCGAGCGAGCGTGGGCAGGCCTTCCTGCAGCAGCTCAACGAGGGCTGAGGATCCCTCGCCGCACTGACGTACGCTCGTTGTCGCTGACTCGTAATGCGTCGTAATGCGTCGCGAGTCATCTGCAGCGAAGGTACGTGAGTGGGCTGGCGGGTCGGCTCAGGGGAAGGGTTCGCCGACGACGAGCCCGGGCGCGCGGCCGGGCTCGATGTACCACTCGTCGCCGAACGCGGCGGCGAACTGCTCGGGCGGCATCGCCAGCATCCAGCCCACGTCCTCCTGCGAGCCGTGGCAGGCGAGCGCCTCGCGCTTGACGTCGAGGACGCCGCGCACGTCGACGTGCCAGTGCAGCTCGGCCTCGGGCGTGCCGAACAGGTTGCCGTCGTCGGCGAGCGCGTCGGGGTTCCAGTCGGTCTCGTCGGTGACGAGCCCAGCCTCCTTGGCGGCGATGAACTGGCGGCGGATGGCGTCGCGGTTCATCGTGCCCTCGAGCAGCCGGGGGCGGCGGGCCGCGAGCTCCGCCGCGCGGTGCACGACGTGGTGGACCTTGACGTGGTCGGGGTGGCCGTAGCCGCCGTGCCAGTCGTAGCCGACGAGCACGTCGGCGTCCTCCTCGTCGAGGATCGCGGCGAGCCGCCGGGCCGCCTCGTCTGTGTCCGCGCCGTGGAAGGAGCGCTCGGCGTGGTTCTGCTCCCAGCCGGTCATGCCCGAGTCGGCGTAACCGAGCCACTCGGTCCGGGCGATGCCGAGGACCTGGGCGGCCGCCTGCGCCTCGCCGCGGCGTCGGGAGACCACGGTCTCGCCTTCTGCGAGGTCGGTCGGGACGGTGCCGTGGTCGCCGTCGGTGCCGAAGACGCAGACGACGCGGTGGCCAAGGTCCGCGGCCATCCGCATCGTGCCGCCGCTGCCGGAGGCCTCGTCGTCCGGGTGGGCGTGGAGGAAGACGATGGTGCTCACGAGCACCCAGTGTGGCGCGTCCGGGCCCGCCGTGCCCGTCGACGACCGCCCGCGCAGGTCCGTTGTGCGCCACCGGGGGACGTGGCAGGGTGGAGGCATGGCCCTCTCAGACGTGTTCGCCAGGCGCAGTGACGGGAGCTCCGAACCACCGCCCCCGGTCCCACCCCCGGCGCGACCGTCCGTGGCCGAGCAGTTCGCCGCCCTGGCCAGGCTGGGCCTGGAGCCGCACGACGGGGTGACCGCCGCCGACGTGGCCAAGGACCGGGACGCGGCGCTGCTGCTCAAGCGGCACCCCTACGTGGCCGCGATGCACGCCATGGCCCGCGACGCCGACGGCGAGCTCACCTCGCACCCGCGGGTCACCACGGTCGACCTGGAGCACGTGGTCGGGCCGGACTCCTATCCCGACCTGCTGCGCAAGCTCGCGACCGCGGCGGGCACGACATACCTGCTCAAGGATGTGACCGGAGGGGTCGACCGGGAGCGCGGCCGCTGGGTGGTCCGCTTCACCTTCGACGGCCTGACCCGCGAGATCCACCCGCGCCTCGACCACCACCGCGCCGACCCCGTCGTGATGCCCGAGCTCTTCGACGCGGTCGCCGGCCCCGGGCAGGGCGCGGCCCACGTGCGCCACGGGCAGACGATCAGCGTCGCCTACGTGCCGAGGCGGCACGTCGAGGAGCTCCAGCGCGTGCTCCACCAGTGGTCGACGACCGCCTGAGCGGTATGCCGTAGCGCTCCTCCCGCGACCGGGGGTTCCGCGAGCAATTAATACGATTTACACTATTTGGTGGTCGGACACGCCAGGCTTCGAGAGGCAACCACCATGACGCAGCCGCAGCACGACACGCGGACCACCAGCTTCCGGACCGAGCTCACCCGGGGCGAGGACCGGATCGACACGAGGACGTGGGCGGGCGGCATACCCTCCCGGCCGGCGATCGCGCCACGGTTCCGGGTCGGCAGACGGTGGTTCAACATCCTGTGGCTGCTGCCGATCGGCTTCGTCGTGGCGCTGGTCGGCGTCGCCGTGGCCCAGTGGCTGCGCACCCTGCCGGCGGTGCAGGACTTCATCGCGACCTACCCCGGGACGATCATCACCCCGCAGGCCGAGGCGGACGCCGGCATCCCGTGGTGGGTGAACGTCCAGCACTTCGTGAACATCATGTTCATGATGTTCATCATCCGGTCCGGCTGGCAGATCCTGGCCGACCACCCGCGCCTCTACTGGACCCGGCACAGCCGCCCGGGCGCGGAGTGGATGCGGATGGCTCCCCCGTCGCCGGACGACCCGCTCTGGACCGCCAAGCAGGACTGCGTGGAGCTGCCCACGCACCTCGGGCTGCCCGGCGGGCGGCACACCATCGGGCTGGCCCGCTGGTGGCACCTGACGATGGACCTGGGCTGGTTGCTCAACGGGATCGTCTTCTACGTGCTCATCTTCGCCACCGGGCACTGGCAGCGGATCGTGCCGACCAGCTGGGAGGTCTTCCCGCAGGCGCTGTCGACGGCGATCCAGTACCTGTCGCTGGACCTGCCCGCCGAGCACGGCTGGGTCGCCTACAACGGCCTCCAGCTGCTCACCTACTTCGTCACCGTGTTCGTCGCGGCCCCGCTGGCGCTGATCACCGGCCTGGGCATGTCGCCGGCGCTGTCCACCCGGTTCGGGAGGATCAGCAAGGTGTTCAGCATCCAGCTGGCCCGGTCCCTGCACTCCCTGGTGATGGTGTGGTTCGTGGTGTTCATCGTCGCCCACGTGACGATGGTGCTGATCACCGCGGCGGTGCCGAACCTCAACATGATGTTCGCCGCCCGCGACTCCGACGGGCCGGTCGGGGTGGTCGTCTTCGGCGTCGCCCTGGCGATCATCATCGCCGCCTGGCTGTGGGCGACCCCGTTCACCCGGCACCACCCGCGGTTCGTCCAGCGCGCCGGTGACACCATCGTCGGGCCGCTGCAGCGCCAGCTGGAGAGGCTCGACGTCCACCCCGGCACCTACGACGAGAAGGACATCTCGGACTACTTCTGGCACAACGGCCGCTTCCCCGACTCGCAGGAGTACGCCGACCTCCGCGCGGGCGGCTTCAAGGACTACCGGCTGCGCGTCAACGGGCTCGTCGACCACCCGGTCGAGCTCAGCCTGGCCGACCTGCGCGCGCTGCCCTACCACGAGCAGATCACCCAGCACTACTGCATCCAGGGCTGGTCGGGGATCGCCAAGTGGGGCGGGGTGTCGATGAGCACGATCGTCGACCTGGTCAGGCCGCGGCCCGAGGCGCACTGGGTGATCTTCTACTCGATCGCCGAGGGCTCCGACGGCGGCATCTACTACGACGCGCAGCCGATCGAGCAGATGAGCTCGGAGCTGACGATGCTCGCCTACGACATGAACGACGAGCCGCTCAGCTACGGCCACGGGGCGCCGCTGCGGCTGCGCAACGAGCTGCAGCTCGGCTTCAAGCACGTCAAGTGGGTCAAGGGCGTGGAGTTCGTCGAGGACTTCCGCGAGGTGGGCAGCGGCACCGGCGGCTACAACAACGACCACGAGTACTTCGGCTACAGCCAGACGATCTGAGCCGGCCGCGCAGTCCCCCGGTGACGTCCCCCGGGCACCGGTCCGGGGACCCCGGCGCCCGGCTGCGTGCCGCACCTGTAGAGGCTTCCGTCGCTCCGCGCGGGTTGCTACGCGCGCGAGGAACGGGATCCCTCTACAAGACGCGGACGGCGTCGCGTTGCGCGCGTCGGGTCGCGTCGCGCGCGTCGGACCGTGCCCCCGCTCAGCCGCCGAACGCCTCCCGGAGCCGGCCCACCACATACCTGCGAGCCTCCCGCGCGCCCGCCAACCGGTCGCCGTAGAGCAGGAACGTGTGGAACGTCCCCTCCGCGCGGTGCACCCGGACGGGGACGCCCGCGTCGCGCAGGCGCACCGCATACGCCTCACCCTCGTCGCGGAGGACGTCGCACGCGGCGGTGACGACGGTCGCGGGGGCGACCCCGGTGAGATCGCGAGCGCGAAGGGGCGCGAGCAGCGGGTCGTCGCGGTCGGCGGCGGGCGGGAGGTACTGCTCGAAGTACCAGTCCATGTCGCGGCGGGTGAGCGTGGGGCCCTCGCCGAAGCGGGCGTAGCTTTCCCATTCGTCGGGCCGGGCGTCGGTCACCGGCACGAGGAGCACCTGGTGGACGAGGCGCGGGTGGCCGCGCAGCTGCTGGGCGCCGACGGCGACCAGGTTGCCTCCGGCGCTGTCGCCGCCGACCGCGACCGGTATGCCGTCGAGGTTCAGTTCGGCGCGGTCCTCCAGGAGCGCGGCGACCACGTCGAGCACGTCCTCGACAGCGGCCGGGAAGGGGTGCTCCGGCGGCTGCCGGTAGTCCACCGCGACGACCGCGCACCCCGCCCCGTCGGCGAGGTCGCGGCACAGCGCGTCGTGGGTGTCGAGGTCACCGAGCGCCCAGCCGCCGCCGTGCGCGAAGACCAGCACGCCGGGTACGCGCGGCCCCGGGAGGTAGGCGCGCACCGGCACCGCGCCGGCCCGCCCCGCCACCTGCGCGTCCCGCACCGACCACAGGGTCGCGCCGGGGCCGAAGGGCGCCAGCGCCTCGCGCATCGCGCTCCGGTTGTCCTCGACCGAGAGCTCGGCGCGCTCCGGGCGCACCGGGGCGGCGGCCAGCAGCTCGACGGCCTCGGGGCTGAGGACGGCCTCGGCGCCCACGGCCTACGTGCCGCGCAGCTCGGGGAAGTCGGAGTCGCGGTACTCCTGCGTCACCGCGCCGACGGTCCCGGGCCGGACGGCCTCGGCGGCCAGCTCCTCCTCGCGGGCCCGCAGCTCCACCCGCCGGATCTTGCCGGAGATCGTCTTGGGCAGCTCGTAGAACTCCAGGCGCCGCACCCGCTGCCAGGGGGCGAGGTGCTCGCGGGCGTGCTTGAGGATCGCGTATGCCGTCTCCCGCGTCGGCTCGTGCCCGGGCGCCAGCGCGATGTAGGCCTTGGGCACCGCCAGCCGCACCTCGTCCGGCGTCGGCACGACCGCCGCCTCCGCGACCGCCGGGTGCTCGATGAGCACCGACTCCAGCTCGAAGGGGCTGATCTTGTAGTCGCTGGCCTTGAAGACGTCGTCGGTGCGCCCGACGTAGGTGATCATCCCGTTGGCGTCCCGCTCGGCCACGTCGCCGGTGTGGTAGAAGCCGCCGGCCATCGCCTCGGCGTTGCGCTCCTCGTCGCCCTGGTAGCCGGTCATCAGCGCGACCGGGTGCGCGGACAGGTCCAGGCACAGCTCGCCTTCCCCGGGCCCCTCGACGACCTGGCCGGTCTCGACGCTGAGCAGCACGGACGGCATACCGGGGAGCGGCTTGCCCATCGAGCCGGGCTTGACCCGGTCCCCGGGCATGTTGCCGATCTGCGCGGTCGTCTCGGTCTGGCCGTAGCCGTCGCGCAGCGTGAGGCCCCAGTGCCGCTGGACCTGGGAGATGACCTCGGGGTTGAGCGGCTCGCCCGCGCCGATGACCTCGCGCAGCGCGCCGGGCCCGCCGGAGAGATCGGCGTTGATGAGCATCCGCCAGACCGTCGGCGGCGCGCAGAAGGTCGTCACCCGGTAGGCGCGCAGCACCTTCAGCAGCGCCGCGGCGTCGAAGCGCGCGTAGTTGTAGACCATCACCGTCGCCTCGGCGATCCACGGCGCGAAGAAGCACGACCACGCGTGCTTGGCCCAGCCGGGGCTGGAGATGTTGAGGTGCACGTCGCCGGGCCGCACGCCGAGCCACGCCATCGTCGACAGGTGCCCGACGGGGTAGGACGCCTGCGTGTGCTCGACCAGCTTGGGCCGGCTCGTGGTGCCGGAGGTGAAGTAGAGCAGGAGCCGGTCGTCGGGCCCGGTCCCCGGGTGCTCCGTCGGCCCCGCCTCGAGGGTGTATGCCGTGCGCAGGTCGGTCCAGCCGTCCGCCTCCCCGACGCTCACCCGCAGGTAGTCGCCCGGGACGTCGTCGAACTTGCCGGTGTCCGCGGGGTTGGCGATGACGACCCTGGCCGCGCCGCGCTCGATGCGGTCGCGCAGGTCGGCGGGTCCGGCGGCGGTCGTGGTCGGCATGAGCACCGCGCCGAGCTTGATGATGCCGAGCATCGTGTCCCACAGCTCGATCTGGTTGCCGAGCATGACGATGACGCTGTCGCCCCGGCCCACGCCCAGGCCCGCGAGGAAGGCGGCCACCTGGTCGGAGCGGTGCGCGATCTGGTCGAAGGTCAGGGTCTGGTCGGTGCCGTCCTCCTCGACGACGACCAGGCCGGGTCCGTGGTTGCCGCGCGCGAACGCGTCGAACCAGTCGACCGCCCAGTTGAAGCGGTCCCCCACGTCGGGGTAGCGGAACTCGGCACGCGCGCGGTCGGGATCGCCCTGGAGCGACAGCAGCTGGTCGCGCGCCGTCCGGTATGCGGTGGTGGCGTCGGTGCTCATGGTCCTACCTTGCCCCGTCTAGCGGTGGACCGGTAGGGCAGGCACCATGTGAGCATGGCCACCTACCAGGTGAACGACGCCGGGGTCGCCCGCTGCCGCGAGCTGATCGGGGCGCGGCAGTACGTCCTCGACAGCGAGTGGTCCGACGTCCAGCCGGACGCGGCCGCGCAGAACGCCTACCTGGAGCGGCACAGCATGGAGGAGTACGCCGCGTGGCACCTCGGCCTCACGGTCGGCGCCACGGAGGGGACCAAGGGGCGCTACGCCTTCGCCTTCGGCGACTTCCGCCGGGTGCACCGCTCCGCCCTGATCGCCTGCGTCTTCCGCGCGGCGCAGTGGCGGCACAAGGCGGTCGAGCTGGCCGCGCACGACCTGCTCCAGCGCCTCGACGCGCAGGCGGGGATCAGCGCCTGAGCGCCGCCCACCCGGCCCAGGGTAGAGGCCGGTCGTGCCCAGCCGCGTCGGCGACACTGGGGGCATGGGCAGGAGCGAGGGCAGGGCCGGGTGCGGGACCGTGCTCGGCACCCTCGTGGTCGTCGGCGCGGTGATCGTCGGGACGGTGGCCGCCTCGCCGCAGATGGATTTGGTCGACCTGTGGACGGTGACGCAGGTGGACCGGCACGACGGCGAGGCGGGCTCGGGCGGGGAGGGCTACTCGTTCATGGCCACCACCTCCTCCGGCGCGCCCGTGACGTGGGGCTGCGACGCCCGCATCGAGATCGAGGTCAACCCCGAGGGCGCGCCGAGAGGGTATGAGGATCCGCTCGCCTCCGCGGTCGCCCGCGTGAACGAGGCGAGCGGCTTCACGTTCGTGGTGGCCGGGGAGACCACGGACCGGGACTTCGACGACCGCTACCGCAGGACGGTGCTGCTGGGCTGGGCCGACGAGGACGAGGTGGAGGGCCTGGCGGGGACGGTCGCGGGGCTGGGCGGGGCGAACTACCTGCAGGGACCGGGCGGCGGCGGCCGCGCCGTGGGCGGCTCGGTGGTGGTGGACACCGACGCGGGCGGCGGCTGGTTCGGCCTGGGCGGCATCGACCTGGAGGTGCTGCTCGTCCACGAGCTGCTGCACGTGCTCGGGCTGGGCCACTCCGAGGACCCCGGCCAGCTGATGGCCGCGGAGAACTCCGGCCAGTCCGAGCTCGGCGAGGGCGACCTGGCGGGGCTGGCCGCGCTGCGGGAGGCCGCCTGCTCGTAGGGCGTGCTGGTCAGGACGTCGCGGAGGTGCCGCACGACCGCCGGCTTGACGCGGCGCCGTGCCCGATCGGTGCCGACGGCGCGCCCGGCCCGGATCGGCCACAGCGTGCATGTGCACGCTCGGGCCGTCGTCGCCCGGGCGTGTCGCCGGGACGGACGTGCCCTCGAGGGCGGATCGGCCGGTTGCCGAGGGACGCGCCGGGCCGGCATACCCTCGTGCGGGTGCACCTGCCAGGACTGACCCCGGAACAGCGCGACCTCGTCGTCGGCTGGCTCGGCGAGCCCGAGCTGGTGTCCGAGCACAGCTGGGGGCTCGTCGACACCGTGGTGCTGCGGGTGCGCGCCGCCGGGCGGGACCTGACGGTCAAGGCCGCGGGACCGGCGAACCACCACATCGGGCGGGAGCTCGACGCGCACGAGCGGTGGACCGGACCGCTGCTCGACGGCGACCGCGCGCCACGCCTGGTGCACGCCGACCGCGGGGCCCGCGTGCTCGTCGCCACCTGGTTGCCCGGCGACCTCGCCCAGGACGGGCCGGCGCAGCACGACCCCGAGGTCCACCGCCAGGCCGGCGCGCTCCTGGCCAGGCTGCACCAGCAGACCGCCGGTGTCGACGACGGCTGGGAGGCGACCCAACGGACGAGGGTGCTGACGTGGTTGGGGCGGGATCACCGCATACCCGAGGAGCAGGAGGCGCGGGTGCGAGAACTGGTCGCCGGCTGGCCCGACGAGCCGGCCGTGGTGGCGCCGACGCACGGTGACTACCAGCCGCGCAACTGGCTGTGGGACGACGGGACGGTGCGGGTGATCGACTTCGGGCGGGCCGCCATGCGTCCGCCCGCGACCGACCTGGCCCGGCTGGCGTCTCGCGAGTGGCTGGGGCGCCCGGAGCTGGAGACGGCGTTCCTGGAGGGGTACGGCGAGGACCCGCGCGAGGCGGGCGCGTGGTCGCGGATGCAGCTGGCCGAGGCGGTGGGGACGGCGGCGTGGGCCTACCAGGTGGGCGACGAGGCGTTCGAGGCGCAGGGTATGCGGATGCTCACCGACGCGCTGGCCGCGTCCTGACCGCCGCCATCCACGCGACGACGTCCTCCCACCACGGGGGGTCCGCGCCGATCAGCGCCAGGTGGTCGACGCCCTCGAGGGTGCGCAGCTCCACGTCGTCGCCGGCAGCGCGCGCCGCGTCGACGTAGTCCTCGCTGTGCGCCAGCGGCACCCGCACGTCGGCGTCGCCGTGCACGACGAGGACGGGCACGCCGACCGGCAGCCGCGAGATCGCCGAGCCGTCCTCCAGCAGCGTCTGCTCCTCCCCGGTCGACGCGGCGAGGAGGTCCTCGACCGCATCCTCACCGAGGTGCTCCCGGCGGGTCCGCGGCAGGTCCGTGACGGGCGCGAGCGCCACCACGCCGTCGACTCCGGCGTCGGCGGTGAGCAGCGCGAGCTGCCCGCCGACCGAGTGACCGACGGCGACGACCGGCCCGGGCCACCCGCGGTCGCCGGCCGTGCCCACCGCCAGTTCGAGCGCGGCGCGCGCGTCGTCGAGGATCGCCGGCCAGCTGCCGCCGGCACCGACGCGGCGGTACTCCAGGTTGGCCACCGCCCAGCCGCGCCCGAGGAGGTCCTGCGCCATCGGGGTCATCAGCTCCCGGGTGAACCTCGCCCGCCAGTAGCCGCCGTGCACCAGCACCGCGACCCCTCTGACCTGCGCACCCTCGTCGCCGGAGCCCTCGGCCGGAGCCGGCTCGTGCAGCTCGACGACCTGGTCGGCGTGCACGCCATACCGGAGCACCTGGGTCATGCGCCCAGTGTGCACGGCAAGATGGACCCATGCTCGGACAAGAGGTGTTCCTGCTCGACGCCGTGCGCACGCCGTTCGGCAAGCTGCGCGGGGGCCTGTCCCACGTGCGCACCGACGACCTCGCGGCCGCGCCGCTGCGAGAGCTCCTCGCGCGCCACCCCGACCTGGACCTCGGGACTATCGAGGACGTGTACTACGGGAACACCAACGGCGCCGGCGAGGAGAACCGCAACGTCGCCCGGATGGCCGCGCTCCTCGCCGGGCTGCCGGTCACGGTCCCCGGCGCCACCACCAACCGGCTCTGCGCGTCGGGCTCCGAGGCGCTCGTCCAGGCGGCACGGGCGGTCGCGGTCGGCGACGCCAGGCTCGTCGTGGCCGGCGGCGTCGAGGGGATGAGCCGCGCGCCGTACGTGCTGCCCAAGCCCGACGAGGCCCTCCCCCGCCGCATGGAGCTGCACCAGACGACGGTCGGGTGGCGGATGGTCAACCCGGCCTTCCCCGACGAGTGGACGGCGTCCCTGGGCGCCAGCGCGGAGGCCGTCGCCGCCGCCCGCGGCATCGGCCGCGAGGAGATGGACGAGTATGCCGTCCGCTCCCACCACCTCGTGCACGCCGCCTTCGAGGCCGGTTACCACGACGGGTTCGTGGTGCCGCTCGAGGGCGTGGAGCGCGACGAGTCGCTGCGGCCGGAGGCCTCGATGGAGACGCTCGGGGCGTTGCGGCCGGCGTTCACCTCGGAGGGGACGGTGACCGCCGGCAACTCCTCGCCGATCAACGACGGGGCGCTGGCCGCGCTCGTCGGGACGGCGGAAGTCGCCTCGGAGCTGGGTGTCGAGCCGATGGCCCGGATCGTCGGCTCGCGGACTGTCGCGGTCTCGCCCGAGCTCTTCGCGGTCGCGCCGGTCCCCGCGATCCGACAGCTGCTGGAGCGGACGGGGATGGGCTTCGACGACGTGGACCTGTGGGAGGTCAACGAGGCGTTCGCGGCGATGGTCCTCTCGGTGCTGCACGAGATGCCCGAGCTCGACCGCTCGATCGTCAACGTCAACGGTGGCGCCATCGCGATCGGGCACCCGCTGGGTGCGAGTGCACCACGCGTGGTCGTCGACCTGGCGCGTGAGCTCAAGCGGCGTGGTGGGGGCTTCGGGGTTGCTGCGGCGTGCATCGGGGTCGGTCAGGGGACCGCGGTCATGGTCGAGGTGCCGAGGGCCTGACCGGACCGGGCTCGCGCCGCAGCGTGCGCGACGAATGGCCCCGCGCGGAGCCCACGGACGAGCACGGGCCCGACTTCAGCCATGGCGGAAGCGGGACGCCCCCCCACCCGCAGACGGTCGATACTTCGCGACTCCGCCGAATACAGGACGGGCCGGCCCACAGTGCCACCTAAGTCCTCAAGCGGCTCCACGATGCCAGACCGGCCAGACAAGGTAATGATCCTGACATCCGAGTTGTCACTCGATTAGGTTCAATACAAGAGGCGGCGTCATCACCGGTACGGTACATGCATGACAGACCGCGAGGCAGAGTCGACTGGCACTACTTTCGGGTCTCCGGCAGACGGTAACCGGCCGGCATTGACTGATGTCGCGTCCCCGCAACCTCTGGGCGAGACGCTGAGGAACGCTCACACCCGTGTCCGCGAGGCCGAGAACGCGTTATCGAGAGCAGTGCGCGAGAGAGACTATCTGGTTCGTAAGGCGGTAGAAGAGGGCCTGTCAAAAGGTGCCGTTGCTCGCGCTCTAGGAATCACCAGACAGGCCGTATACGGCTTATTGCACCGCACACCACAGGCGCATGGGACAAGAGCTACGGAGGAGCGGAGTCCCGATCTCGTTGCTCTGCGGAGGCAAGCCAAGGCGGCTACCTCTTGGCTCAGCGTCGCCATTCAGCAGACTGAGCGAGCCGAGTCGGAGGAAGTGGACGGGATGGTAGACGGGATGCTTGCCGTCCTTGCCCTGTACGTTGCAGCGAGTTGCGCAATCCGCGCATTGGGTGACGACCACCCCGCAGTTCAGCGGTTCCTTGGGGATAAGGAAGTCGGGCACGAGCCACTAAAGAACAGTCGCGACCTGCTGGCGCATTTTGATGCCTATGTGGCAGGTGACGGGAACCTTCAGCGCGCCGAGATCGACGGCCAGCGCCGACCCAACCCCCCAGACGCGAGACCCCCGCTTATGCCGATGTGGGGCGGTGGTCCAGAACAGCAGCTTACATTTATAACGAAGACTTGGGTGCGCTCCGACGACGGGAAAACACTCCTCCTAGATGGGGAACCGCTCCGCCAAGCGGGGGTGCCGTGCATGGAGACGCTTGACATCACCATTGACCTTCGGGATTCGCTACGTGCGACGGGGGAAATCGTTGGTGAATGCTGCAAGGGGGCCGGTTTCGCCGACCGTCAGGACGTCCGAGACCTACTGGCTAGGGCTGCTTCCTCGGCGGACTAAATAGCGGTCACCACTCAGCGGACACTGCGGTTGCCGGCTGAAGTGCGGCCTCATCCTCCGGTGGTGCCCTCAGTCAGCGAAATGCAAATCCGAAAAGTGAGTGAGGTTGGCCTGATCGGGCTGGACCGTGACGTCTTCGTTGGTCATATCCCGGCCACAACCGGCACACAAATGAGCCGCGCTTGCCTCGACCCCGTTGACAAGCATGTGACCGGCGCCGACAAATTCTCGGTGACTCGGCGGGGCCGCAACTTCGAGGCAGCGATACCTGTCGGCTTCGCGGCGGCGATCTTGCGGCCGGCGCCTGTGGTGACTTCCGACGATATGCGGCGAATGGCCCGCAGTTGAGCAGCTACACGGGAAGGCCATCGCCAGCCAGTCCGCGGAGCGTCGTAAGGTGGTCCCGCCAGCCCATCAAACTACAACCGAGACGCGGGAGACTGGATGCCTAGAGCTAGAGCTCGTGGGGGGTACGTCGGAGTTCGGGTCACCGCCGACGGGCTGGCCGTGGAGTCTCCGGGTGGTGGCCTCGAGTTGGTCGGCTTCGAGAGCTACGTACGTCGAAACACTCACGAGCGCCCCTTCGCCGTGGTGAACGACTTCATCGGTACCTCCGTGGCGCTCGCCCTTGGGGTGCCCGTCCCGCCAAACGCGATCCTTGAGTACCGGTCCGAGAGGGGGCATCTCTCTCTCGCCTACGGCAAGGGTGGGATGACTACTCCGCCACTCACCTCCAGCGCGCTCAAGGAAGCGGTCAAGAGAGACCCGTGGGCTGCGACCGGGATCGTCGTACTGGATCAATGGATCTTGAACGAGGACCGGTACGAGAATGTCCTCCAACTCCCGGGACGCGAGCTGGTGGCGATTGACCACGACAACGCGCTCCTGGGGCACGAGAACCCGCTCGATCCCACCGCGGCGCTGCTCGCATCCAGGGACCGGATCCTCGCCCGTCATGAGCTCGTCGAGCATCTGCCCTCCTGGGACAACGTGCTGGGATGGGTTGCACGCGCCAAGGCCATCACAGACGCGGAGCTGAGACGGATGTGCCTGCGCTGCTACGACTCGGACCTGGTCTCGGCTAGCCTGCGAGACGCGCTGGCAGACTTCCTGATCTACCGGCGGCAGAGTGTCGGTGCGATGATGGAGACTCTGCGGAAGAGCTACCCGGCCTTCACCGACGACCTGCTGACCAGCGAGGAGGCTGACCCCGATGACGACGGCGACGGCGCCCCAATGGTACCTGGTCAAGTTA
>QEUR01000327.1 GCA_003577095.1 Acidobacteriota bacterium | reverse complement strand
GACGGGCACCAGCACCTTCGTGTAGGACATGGCGTTCTCCTCCCGCTTCGATTACTACCCAATATAGGAGGTGGGGGCTCAGGGGAGGAAGATCTCCTTGCCCAGACGCGCCCGCGGGTAGCCGGCGACCACCGAGGCGCTGACGACCATGTCGTGCAGGGCGCGGTGCCTGGGGTTCCACAGCGGCCAGAGGAGAGGAGCCAGCCGACCCCCATGCCGAGGACGAGCATCAGCATCAGGACGAGGGAGCGGACCAGCCCGACCGGGCCGCCGAGCGTCGACCCGTCGCCCTCGCGCACCACCTTGATGCCCATCAGCGCCTTGCCGGGTGACTGGCCCTTGCTGCCGTTGAGCCACGCCACCCACGCGGCGCCGGCCAGCCACAGCCAGCCGCCGAGGGCGTCGGACACGACCTCGGGAGCGACGACGGCGAGGGCGAACACCGGCGCGAAGATCAACGCCCAGTCGACCAGGGTCGCTCCCACCCGCTCGCCCCAGTCGGCGTAGCGGACCCGCGTCTGCGGCGGAGGCGGGGCCGCCGGTCCCGGCGCGGGGTACCGGTCGTCCACCGGGCCGTAGCTGCCGGGCGACGGTGGCACGTAGCCGGGGATCGGCGGCGGGGGCGGTGGCGTCGGTCCCGCGGGCCGGCCGGTCTCGTCCCAGGTGCCTGTCATGTCATCCTCCCCGTCCCTGCTGTCTCGGGCTCCAGTATGGCGTGTCGGTCCGTCCACCCCGCGGGTGCCACACTGTCCGCCGTGAGCGCGACCATCCAGGCCAGGGGAGTGGCCGTCGGCCACGGGGCCACCACCCTCTTCTCCGGGCTGGACCTCGTCGTGGCTCCCGGCGACGTCGTGGGTCTCGTCGGCCCCAACGGCGCCGGCAAGTCCACGCTGCTGCACGTCCTCGCCGGCCGCCGGGCGCCGGAGGCCGGTCAGGTGCTCGTCTCGCCGCGGACCGCGCACCTGGGGCTGCTCACGCAGGAGCCGGACTCGCTGCCGGGGGAGACGATCCGGCAGTCGCTCGGGCGGCGCACCGGCGTCGCCGAGGCGCAGGCGGCCATGGACGCCGCGGCCCACCGGCTCGCTGAGCACCCCGAGGACGAGGCGAGCGGGACCGCATACTCGCTCGCCCTGGAGACCTGGCTGGCGCTCGGGGGAGCTGATCTGGACGAGCGGGCCGAGGAGGTGGCGGCGCGGCTCGGCCTCACGGTCGACCTCGACCGTGAGGTGGCCACCCTCTCCGGCGGGCAGGCGGCCAGGGCCGGGCTGGCGGGGCTACTGCTGTCGCGCTACGACGGCTACCTGCTGGACGAGCCGACCAACGACCTGGACGTGGCCGGGCTGGACCTGCTCGAGGAGTTCGTGCTGGGGCTGGACGTGCCGGTGGTCCTGGTCAGCCACGACCGGGCGTTCCTGTCGGCGACGGTCACCACGGTCGTGGAGATCGACCGCAGCCTGCAGCGGGTCGTGGCCTACGGGGGCGGCTACGACGCCTACCTGGAGGAGCGCTCGATCACCCGCCGGCACGCGCGCGAGGCCTACGAGGAGTACGCCGCCCGCCGCCGGGCCCTCGAGGCCCGTGCCCGGATGCAGCGCGAGTGGATGGACAAGGGGGTGCGGGCCGCGAACCGCAAGGCGGCCCGGCGCCAGGAGAAGGACAAGTTCATCCGGCACCACGCCGTGGCGACGTCGGAGAAGCAGGCGGCCAAGGCCCGGCAGACCGAGCGGATGCTGGAGCGCCTCGAGACGGTCGAGGAACCGCGCAAGGAGTGGGTGCTGCAGTTCTCGATCGCGCAGGCGCCACGCTCCGGCGACGTGGTGGCCGTCGCCCGTGGCGCGGTGGTGCGCCGCGGCGGCTTCGAGCTGGGACCGGTCGACCTGCAGTTGGACCTGGGCGACCGGGTCGCGATCACCGGACCGAACGGCTCGGGCAAGACCACGCTGCTCGCCCTGCTGCTGGGCCGCGTGGAGCCGGACGAGGGGAGCGTCTCGCCCGGCTCCCGGGTCGTCGTCGGCGAGGTGGACCAGGCGCGCGACCTGCTGGACCGCCAGGACGCGCCGCTGGCGCGGGTGTTCGCCCTGGAGCTGCCGGACTGGACCGACGCCGACCGGCGCACGCTGCTGGCCAAGTTCGGCCTGGTCGGCGACCACGTGGCCCGGCCTGCGTCGTCGCTGCGTCAACCTGCTGGTCCTCGACGAGCCGACCAACCACCTGGACCTGCCGGCGATCGAGCAGCTGGAGCAGGCGCTAGAGGCCTTCGACGGCACGCTGCTCCTGGTGACCCATGACCGGCGGATGCTGGAGACGGTGCGCCTCACCCGGCGCTGGGAGGTCGCCGACGGCCAGGTGACCGAGGTGCTGCCGGGCGCGTGACCGGCCGGCCGCCGCGCCGGCTGCTCCGGATTTTTCGGGCTGGTCCGGCAGGGGTCCCGTCGAGGAGGTGACACTGGTTCCGGTCAGGAACCAAAGAACTCACTGGTTCCGCTGAGGATCCAGCTGACCCACTGGTTCCGGAGGGGAACCACCCGACACATTGGTTCCTGAGCGGAACCAGTCTCACCCTGGTGGAGGGGTCCTCCCGGTCCTGCGCCACAACCCGCCCGGGGCAGCCTGAGGACATGCAACGTGCTGCACGACATGCCACGTTGGCAGCGGCGCATGTGGTGCACGACGTTGCATGAGCTGGACGGATCCGCCGCCGTCGTGCACCGGGACGCGCCGCTCCAGGTCGGGGAGGTCGACGCAGCCCGGCGCGCACGGCCTCACCCCGACGGCTGCGCGAGCCCGCACTCGTAGGCGAGGACCACGGCCTGCACCCGGTCGCGCAGGCCGAGCTTGGCCAGCACGCGGGTGACGTGGGTCTTGACGGTCGCCTCGCCGAGGTAGAGCTCCCTGCCGATCTCGGCGTTGGACAGGCCGCGCGCCATCGCGCGCAGCACGTCCAGCTCGCGCGGGGTCAGGCCCGCGAGCACCTCGGGCACGCCGTCGGTCGCCGGCGGTCGGCGCACGAACGTCTCGACGAGCCGGCGGGTCACCGCGGGGGAGAAGAGCATCTCGCCGGCGTGGCAGTCGCGGACGGCCTGGGCGAGCGCCGCCGGCGGCGTGGTCTTGAGCAGGAAGCCGCTGGCACCCTCCTTGAGCGCGGCGAAGACGTACTCGTCCAGGTCGAACATCGTCAGCATCAGCACCCTGGCCCGGGGCCGCGCGCGGACGACGCGCCGCAGCCCCTCGATGCCGTCGACGCCCGGCATCTGCACGTCCATCAGGACGACGTCGGGGGAGACCTCGACGGCGACGTCGGCGGCCCTCGCCCCGTCGCCGGCCTCGCCCACCACCTCGAGGTCGTCCTCGGCGTCGAGGATCGCCCGCATCCCTCCGCGGACCAGGTCCTGGTCGTCGACGAGCAGCACGCGGATCATCCGGTGACCTCCTGGTGGGACTGCGGGGCGGGCGGGGCAGTGGCGTCGGTGCGCAGCGGGATCCGGGCCTCGACCACGAACCCGCCGGCGGGTGCAGGTCCTGCCACGATCCGGCCGCCGTGCGCCCGGACCCGCTCGGCGAGGCCGACGAGCCCGAAGCCCGCGCCCCCTGCCGCCCGGGACGGTGGGGCAGCGGCGTCGTCGCGCCCTCCGTCGTCGGCGACCCGGACGTCCACCGCGTCAGCGCCGGTCCGCACCGCCAGGTGCACCGTGCTCCCGGGCGCGTGCCGGACCACGTTGGTGAGGGCCTCCTGGACTACGCGGTGCACGGTCCGGGAGACCTCCGGATCCGTGGGGAGCACCCCGATCTCCGGTACGACGTGCACACCCGACTCCTCGATCCTCGCCACGAGGGCGGCGAGCCGGTCGGCGGCGTCCGGCCCGTGCGCCGGTGCCGCCCCTGATGCGCTGGCCCCGGACCCCGCGGCGCCGGTGCCCCTCACCACCCGGTCGAGCAGGCGGAGCTCGGTGAGCGCCTGGCGGCCGGTGGACTCCACGACCCGCAGCGCGGCGCGGGCCTCGTCCGGCCGTGTCCCGGCCAGGGCCGCGGCGGCGCCGGCCTGGACCAGCATCACGCCGACGGCGTGGCTGGCCACGTCGTGCAGCTCGCGCGCCATGCGTAGCCGTTCTGCGTGCACGGCGTCGTTGACCTCGTGGTCGATCTCGCCGCGCAGCCGCTCGGCCTCCTGCCCGGCCCGGACGGCCGCGCGGTCGCTGGCCCGCCACGCCGCGCCGGCCGCCGCGGGCAGGGCGTGGATGGCCAGGACCATGGGGGCGTTCTCCGGGTCGGCGCGCAGGGTGGCCAGGACGGACAGGCCGGTGAGCGCGGCGGCCCCGACCCAGGCCGTGCGCCCGCCCCGCGCCACGGCGGACCAG
>QEUR01000326.1 GCA_003577095.1 Acidobacteriota bacterium | reverse complement strand
GCGCGCCTCGCCCGGCGTGGCCGGCGCGGCGCCGGGGCCGCCCGCGGCGGTCGGCGCCGCGGACGGCTCCCTGACCTCCGTCCAGGTCCGGTTGAGGAAGAACGCGTGCAGGGGCACCACGGTGACGGCCAGGATGCCGGCCATCACGACGTACGACATCCGCCACCCGAGCCGGTCGAGGAGGAAGGCCAGGAACGGCGCGAAGACCGTGGAGGCCAACCCTCCGACGAGGGTGAGCAGGGTCAGCGGGCGCACCCGGGCGCTGCCGTACCAGCGGGTGACCACCGCGAAGGCCGGCGGGTAGAGGGTGGCCGCCTGGGCCAGACCGGCGAGCAGCCACCCCAGGTAGAAGACGGGCAGGTTGGGCGCGGCGGCCACCACGAGGAGGGCCACCACGCCGAGCACCGCGCCGAGCGTCATCACGGTGCGCGGCCCGCCGGCGTCCAGCAGCCGCCCGACCCGGATCCCGGCGACCGCGGAGACCACCAGCCCGGCCGAGAGCGCCGCCATCGTCGTGGTCTGGCTCCAGCCGGTGTCGTCCTCGATGACGGTCACCGCCACGGGCAGCGAGTAGTAGAGCAGGCCCCAGCTGACCAGCTCGGCCAGGCACAGCGCCAGCAGCCCTCCGCGGGGTCGGTCACTCATGCGGCTCCACGGGAGCCCATGGTGCCGCAGGTCAGAGGTTGGCCACCCGGCGGGCCGGCGCGTCGGCGACCCGCACGGCGGCCAGGTCCACCTCGGTGACGACGTCCTCGCCGAGCACCCAGCGCCGCACCGGCGGCCGGGTCGCCTCGGCCATCGTGTCGACCCCCGCGAGCCGCAGGCCGGGGACGCCCTCGCCGACGAGCACCGGCGCGGTCGTCAGGTAGAGCCGGTCGACGGCCCCGGCGTCGACGAAGGCGCTGACCAGCCGGCCGCCGCCCTCGACCAGCACGCGCCGCAGGCCGCGGCGCCGCAGCTCCGCCAGGACCTCCTCCGGCTCGACCGGTCCCGGCCGCCCCAGGCGCACCACCTCGACGTGGGCCGGCATCTCGGCGGGCACCCCGACGTCGGGGCCCACCATCCACAGCGTCGGCGCGGCACCGTCGGTCAGCAGCCCGGAGGCCAGGGGCAGCCGTCCCCGCGGGTCGACCACCGCCCGCACGGGGTGCTCCCCGGCGACCTCGCGCACGGTCAGCCTCGGGTTGTCGACCGCGGCGGTGACGCCGCCGACCACGACGGCGTCGACGAGGGCGCGCAGCCGGTGCAGGTGCTCGCGGTCCGCCTCGCCGGTGACCGACCGGGCGTCGCCGGTGCGGCAGGCGATGAACCCGTCCAGGCTCAGGCCCAGCTGCGCCAGGACCTGGGGGCCGTCGGGCCGCACGAGGTCGCCGTAGCGCTCGGCGAGCACCCCGCCCTCGGGGACCGTCCCGTCCAGCAGCAGCTCCCAGGCGTCGTCCGGGCCGTCGTGGCCCATCCGCTCGCGCTTGGTGCGCAGGTACCTGGCGTTCTCCGGACGCGGCGGCACGACGATCGGCACCCGCTCGACCACGTCGACGCCGAGCGCGCGCAGCGCCCGCTCCTTGGCCGGGTTGGAGGACAGCAGGCGCAGGCGGTGGATGCCCAGGTCGGCCAGGACCGCGGCCGCCTCGTCGTAGGTGCGCGCGTCCGCGAGGTGCCCCAGGCGCAGGTTGGCGTCCACCGTGTCCAGGCCCGCGTCCTGCAGGGCGTAGGCGCGCAGCTTCTCGACCAGGCCGATGCCCCGCCCCTCGTGGCCGCGGACGTAGACCAGCACCCCGCGCCCCGAGCCCGCCAGCAGGTGGAGGGAGTGCTGCAGCTGCTCGCCGCAGTCGCACCGGTGCGAGCCGAGCGCGTCGCCGGTCAGGCACTCCGAGTGCAGCCGGACCAGCGGGGTGCGGGCGTCGGGCGGGTCGTCGTCGTGGACGCCGACGCTGAGGGCGACGTGCTCCACCCCCGTGCCGCCGCGGAAGGCGGTCATCCGGAAGCGGCCGTGCCGCGTCGGCAGGACCGTGTCGGCCAGGCGTTCCACGCTGGTCGCACGGTCGGGGTCACCGGAGGCGTTCTGCATCTTCCGAGTATCGCGAGGAGCCGGCCGTTCCACCTCCCGAACGGACCGCTCCCCAGCCCCGGCGGGGACAGCGGCGCGCACGATCAGCGCGGCAGGACCAGCAGGTCCTCGTGGTGGACCCGCACCGCCAGCAGCCCCGCGCGCAGCTGGTCGCGTCGTCGCTCGTGCCAGGCCAGCAGGGTGGCCGCCTGTCCCGGCTCCTGCTCCGCGGCGGCCTCCACCCGCTCCTCGAGCCACCGCTCCAGGAGCGCCGGCCGACCCGCGTCGAGGCGCCACGGCGTCGCCG
>QEUR01000022.1 GCA_003577095.1 Acidobacteriota bacterium | reverse complement strand
GGGCGGCGGCGACGGGCGCGCCGCGGGGCGGGCACGGCCATCGTCGTCGGCGTGGCCGCCGTCTCCGCCGTCGGCGTGCTGGCGCAGACCGGGCTGCTCGGGGGCTCGGGGACCCTGCCCACCGCCCCCGCCGCGGTGCCGGACGGCTACACCACCTTCGTCTTCGCCTCGCCGGACGTCGTGGGCGAGCCGGTCCCCGGGAGCGGGACGGAGCGGCCGTCCGTGCCGGCGGCGGCCGCGCTGGACGGCACCTCGTGGGTGCTGGAGGAGGACCTGTGGGGCACGAGCACGCCTGCTGCGCAGGTGGTCGGCGGCGACCCGGCCACGACGACGCTGGAGTTCGGCGGGGTGTCCGGGCGCGGCTGGGGCTTCGACGCCGACGGTTGCGGCGCCGGGTGGTTCCAGGACGACCTGACCCTGTCGGCCGAGGGCCGCTTCCCGGGCGGCGACCTGGCCACGGACGACCAGGGCTGCCCCGAGGACGCGCAGGCCGCGGAGGACTTCTGGATCCGGGCGCTCTCCGGCGGTGGCTACCTGCGCGAGCTCGGCTCGGACTGGCTTCTCGTCTCGGTCGTCGTCCCCGCGGCGCCCAGCACGGACGCGCCTGCCCCCACCTCCACGGAGCCGGCGCCGACGGGCACCACGGGACCGACGACCTCGGCCCCGACCGGCACGGACGGCCGGGCTCCGGTGGCCGGACCGGCCTTCGTGGACCCCCAGCAGGAGTCGGTGGACCAGCCGTGGCCGGCCGCCGGCGGCGACCTGCTCGCGCCGACGGTCCGCGCCGGGCGGCACGACGGCTTCGACCGGGTCGTCGTCGACCTCACCGGGACCGACGACCCGGGGTGGCGCGCGGCATACACCGACGACCCCAGGCTCGACGGCTCGGGAGCACCTGCGGGCGTCGCCGGGGACAGCGTCCTGGGCGTCGTGCTCACCGGCATGGCCTACCCGGAGCCTGGTTCGGGCGTCTACGCCGACGGCACGCTCGTCCTCGACACCGGAGAGCTCGACGCCGTCGTCCAGGTGCGGCGCACAACCCCCTTCGAGGGCACGCTGGAGGTTTTCGTGGGCATCGACGGCGAGCCGAGGCCCTACCGCGTGTTCCTGCTCCAGGAGCCGATGCGGCTGGTCATCGACGTGCGGACCGGCTGACCGGTCCCGGTCCGCTGACGCGCGGACGGCGCCGGTCAGTCCTCCTCGGCGTCGGGGAGCGGCTCCGCCCCGTCGGCCTCGTCGCGCTCGGCCCACTCCAGCAGCGGCGCGATGTCGAAGACCGCCTCGTCGATGCCCTCGTGCAGGTCGCCGAGCTCGGCGTAGCGGCCCGGCATCGTCCGCACGGTGAAGTCCTCCGGCTCGCAGTCCGCCACCTCGTCCCAGACGAGCGGGGCGGACACCCTCGCGTCCGGGGTGGCGCGGACCGAGTAGGCCGCCGCGATGGTGTGGTCCCGGGCGTTCTGGTTGAAGTCGACGAACACCTTGCGCGGGTCCCGGTCCTTGCGCCACCAGGTCGTGGTCGCCTCGTCGGTGCGCCGCTCCACCTCGCGCGCGAAGGCCAGCGCCGCCCGGCGCACGTCGCCGAACCCGTGCTCCGGCGGGATCCGCACGTAGACGTGGATGCCCTTGCTCCCGGTCGTCTTCGGCCAGCCCACCGCCCCCAGCTCGTCGAGCACCTCGCGGGCGACACCGCATACCCGGCGGACGGTGGCGAAGTCGCACTCGTTCCCGGGGTCGAGGTCGATGCGCCACTCGTCGGGCTGCTCGACGTGACCGCGGCGGCTGTTCCAGGGGTGGAACTCCACGCACGACATCTGAACCGCCCACACCACCTGCGCCAGCTCGGTGACGCACAGCTCGTCGGCGGTGCGGTTCCAGCGCGGGAAGGTGACGTGCACGGTCTCCACCCAGTCGGGCGCACCGCGCGGCAGCCGCTTCTGGTGCACCCGCTCGCCGGCGATGCCGTCGGGGAAGCGGTGCATCATGCACGGCCGCTCGCGCAGCGCCCGGACGATCCCGTCACCGACCGACTCGTAGTAGCGGACGAGGTCGAGCTTGGTCAGGCCGAGGTCCGGGAAGTAGACGCGGTCGGGGTTGCTGATCCGCACCGTCCGTCCGCCGACCGCGACCTCGGTCGCCGGGCTCGTCGAGGAGGCCATGCCCCACCCTAACGAGCCAGGGGTATGCCGTCCGCCTCCTCGGGCGCCCCGGGCGCGGCGGCCCCCTCGTCGTGCTCGGGAGCCTCCCCCGGGCGGCTGCGGACGAAGGCTGCGGCGACGAGGACCCCGACGCCCAGCACGACGCCGACGGCCAGGGCCGCTCGGACCCCCCCGTCCAGAGCGGCAGCGGTGGCCGCGCCGTCGTCGAGCAGGACCGCCTGGCGCCAGGAGAGGACCGCGATCGCCAGCGCGGTGCCGGTGGCGGCGGCGACCTGCTGGACGGTCCCGATGAGGGCGCTGCCGAAGGGGTAGAGGTGGCTGGGCAGCGATCCCAGCCCGCCGGTGAAGGCGGGCGTGAACATCAGCGCCAGACCGACGCTGGCGGCGACGTGACCGGCCAGGAAGGTCCACCACGGGCCGTAGAGCGTCGCCGCCGTCATCCCGGCGAGCGCGAGCAGGAGCACGACCGCACCGGGCAGGACGAGGGGACGCCCTCCCACGCGGTCGTACCAGCGCCCGACCTGCGGACCCATCAGCCCCATCACCAGGCCGCCGGGCATGAGCAGCAGGCCGGTCTGCAGGACGCTGAGCCCGCGCACCTCCTGCAGGTAGAGCGGCAGCAGGATCATCACGCCCATGAGCGCCATGAACGCCACCGAGGAGAGAACGACCGCCACGGTGAACTGCCCGTGCCGCAGCACCCGCAGGTCCAGCAGGGGCGAGCCCGTGCGCTGCAGCCGCAGCTGGCGCCAGACGAACAGCGCCAGCCCGAGCGCGCCGACGAGCACGGCCGCGGGAGCGGGCACGAGCGGAGCGGGGCCGCCCTCGGCGGCGCCGCCCGCCTCGGCCAGGCCGTAGACCAGCGAGCCGAATCCGACGGCGGTCAGCAGGACGCTGGGTCCGTCGAGGCGCGGGCGCGGCGCGTCCGGGTCGCTCACCCTCGCGACCCGCAGCGCGCGCAGGCCGAGTGCGGCGACGACCACCGCGATGGGCAGCACGAGCCCGAAGATCCACCGCCAGTCGAGCCACTGCAGCACCAGGCCGGAGACGGCCGGGCCGAGCGCGGGCGCGACCGCGATGGCCAGCGTGACGTTGCCCATGACGCGGCCGCGGGCGTGCGGCGGCACCAGGTCCATGAGGGTGGTCATCAGAAGGGGCATCATGATCGCCGTGCCGCTGGCCTGGACGACGCGGCCGGCGAGCAGCAGGAAGAAGGTCGGTGCCAGCATCGAGGCGGTCGTGCCCAGCACGAACAGGCTCATGGCCAGGCGGAAGGCCGAGCGCACGCCGAGCCGCTGGAGCAGCCAGCCGGTCGTGGGGATGACCACGGCGAGGGTGAGCATGAACCCGGTGGACAGCCACTGGGCGGCGCGCTCGTCGATCTGCAGCGACTCCATCAGCTGCGGCAGGGCGTTGACGAGCAGCGTCTCGTTGAGGATGACGACGAAGGCGGCGACGACGAGGGTGCGCAGCACCGTCGTCGTGGCGGCGGGGAGGCGTTCGTGCATGGTGGTCCGACCTTCGCTGTCGTCGTGGCTCATCGCCGGCGCGGGCCCCGGGTGCGGGCGACCGGCCGGCACCCGCCTGTGGGCAGGTGGCGAAGTGCCAACGCTCGCCGACCTAGACTCCTTCCCACAACCGGTTTTTCCCTTCCGGCCCGTTCCCGTCGAGGAGGTGCGCAGGTGGCCCGCCGCATCAGGCCCGAGGACGTCCAGACGGTCAAGGAGCGCGCCTCGATCGAGGACGTCGTGCGCGAGCACGTCACGCTCCGGGGCGGGGGAGTGGGCACCCTGAAGGGCCTGTGCCCCTTCCACGACGAGAAGACGCCGTCCTTCACGGTGCGGCCCGCGGTGGGCTACTTCCACTGCTTCGGCTGCGAGGAGGGCGGCGACGTGCTGGACTTCGTCCAGAAGATCGACCACCTGACCTTCGCCGAGGCCGTCGAGCGGCTGGCCGACCGGCTCGGCATCACGCTGCGCTACGACGAGACCGGCCCCGGCGGGCGCGGGGGAGAGGCAGGGCCGTCCGTCCCGACCGGCCAGCGCACCCGCCTGATGGAGGCCCACCGGGTCGCCGAGGAGTTCTACCACCGGGCGCTGGTGGACACCCCGGAGGGGCGTGCCGCGAGGGCGTTCCTGCACGACAAGGGTTTCGACGGCGAGCACGCCCGGCAGTTCATGGTGGGCTACTCCCCGAGCTCGGGGGAGGCGCTGGTGCGCCACCTGCGCGAGAAGGGCTTCACCGAGCAGGAGATGGTCGTCGGGGGACTGGCGGGCCGGGGCTCGCGGGGGCTGTACGACCGCTTCCGCGGACGGGTGATGTGGCCGATCCGCTCGATCGCCGGCGACACGGTCGGCTTCGGCGCGCGCCGGCTCTACGACGACGACCGGATCGCGGCGAAGTACCTCAACACCTCCGAGACGCCGATCTACAAGAAGACCGGCGTCCTCTACGGGCTGGACCTGGCCAAGAAGGCGATCGCGACCGAGCGGCGGGCGGTCGTGGTCGAGGGCTACACCGACGTCATGGCGGCCCACCTCTCCGGCGTCGGGACGGCGGTAGCCACCTGCGGCACGGCCTTCGCCGAGGACCACATCACGATGCTGCGCAGGATCCTGCGCGACGAGGCGGGCCGCGCGCCGGCGCGCGTGGTCTTCACCTTCGACGGCGACGCGGCGGGCCAGAAGGCCGCGATGCGGGCCTTCGAGCACGACCAGCGGTGGGCGGCCCAGTCGTTCGTGGCGGTGGCCGACGCCGGCCAGGACCCCAACGACCTGTGGCTGCGCGGCGGCCCGGAGGCGGTGCAGGCGCTGGTCGAGGGCGCGGTCCCGATGTTCGAGTTCGCGGTGCGGACCACCCTGGCGCCCTACGACCTGGGCCTGGCGCAGGAGCGGGTGCAGGCGATGCGCGCGGTGGCCCCGATCCTGGCCGGGATCAAGGACCCGGTCCTGCGGCCCGAGTACGTCCGCGACGTGGCCGGCTGGATGGGCGTCGACCCGGCCGCGCTGACCGCGGAGGTCCAGCGCGCCGGGAACCGACGTGACGACCGGGGGCGCGTGGCACGCGGGCAGCAGCCACGGGGCGGACCCGGCCCGAACGGCGACGGGCCGGCCGGGCACGACGGCGCGCCGCCCCCGCCTCCCGTCCCGGCCCCCGACCTGACCGACCCCGTTCAGGTCGCCGAGCGCAACCTGCTGCAGGTCGCGCTGCAGTACCCCCTGGCCATCTTCGCCGAGGACGTGGACGAGCTGCCGCCGGGCCAGCTGCGCGCTCCGATGCACCAGGCGGTCTGGCACGCGCTCCAGCAGGCCGGTGGGATCTGGGCGGCGGACGGACTGAGCGCCGCGGCGTGGAACCAGGCCGTGCTGGCCCAGACCCCTCCGCTGGTGCAGCCCCTGGTGCGCGAGCTCGCGGTCGCACCGCTGCCGACCCGGCTCGACCCGGAGACGGGGATGCCGCCGACCGTCTACGTCGACTCGCTCGTGCTGCGGGTCCGCCTCGCCGGGCTCGAGCAGCGGATCGCGGCGACCATGGGGATGGCCCAGCGCCAGCCGGAGGGCTCGCCCGAGGCCCGGCGGCTGGTCGAGGAGCTGATGGGACTGCAGCGCGAGCGCGCTGCCCTCAAGGACAGGATGAGCTGATGGGCTGGCGAGACCGGCTGAGGAAGAAGACGCCGGACGGTCCGGTGGTCCGACCGGAGGGTCGTGCCGACGACGCCCCGCCGGCGGTGCTGGCCGACCTGGACCGGGGCGAGCAGGTGCTGGCCACGGCCCGGGAGGACGACGGCGGCAACTGGCTGGTGCTGACCGACTGGCGGCTGCTGGAGCGCACGCCCGAGGGCGCCACGGTGCTCGATCGTCCCTGGCACCTGGTGGACACCGGTGCCTGGGACCCGGACGCCTGGGCCCTGGCGGTGACCTTCGTCGACGGGGAGGGGCCGCGCCGGTGGCAGCTGCGGCGGCTGACTGGTCCCGGCCGGGTCCCCGAGACCTTCCGGGACCGCACCACGGCCAGCGTCGTGCTGATGCGGGCCGTCGACCTCGGCCCCCGGCGCACGGCACGGGTCACCGTGCGTAAGGTGCTGCGCACGCGCGAGCTGCGCGAGCAGGTCATCCTCGGCCGCGGGGCCAGCGCCGACGACCCCGACCTTGCCGCGGGCGTCCTGGCCGCCCGCCGGGAGCTGCGCGACCAGACCGGGATGACGCCGCTGCCGACGGCCCCCTGAGGTCCCGGGTCGGGGTGCCGGCCGGATTTAGGGAGCGGACGGGTCGGCTGCTACAGTCTGTCCTCGCTGCACCATTCCCCTGTAGCTCAATTGGCAGAGCAGCCGGCTGTTAACCGGCAGGTTGTTGGTTCGAGTCCAACCGGGGGAGCGTCGTGAAAGGCCCCTGAACCGCGGAAGCGCAGGCTCAGGGGCCTTTGCGTTGTGCACGAGACAGCGGATGCGCGTCGTGCGCCGCCGAGAGCGTCTGATACCAGAGCGATACCGTTGCTGGATGGTCATGACTCTGCGGCTGTCCCCGGAGGACGAACGAGCCCTGGCGGCCCTGGCCGACGGTTCGACGACATCACCCGGCGTCAGCATCCCGCCACGCACTCTCGTCGGCCGTCAGGTCAGCGGCAAGGTCGCGCCCCATGGCGTCCTGGCGGAGGGCTCGGATCGGTTGCTCACGGTCTCGTCGATCGTCCCGTGACGCTCGGCCGCCAACCGGGTCACCCGTGCGTGCGTCTCCCGACTGATACGGATCGTCGTCGTCTCACCCGTGACGCCAGCGTAGTCCTGTGTAGACGGACTTCGTCTACGCGCGGACGATGGACACCAGTGGCGGTCCGCCACCTGGTCGACTGGCCCTATCCCGGGCTCGCTGCGGTATGCCGTGGTGCGGTCCGCCGTCAGCCGCCCGCCGGCGCATTCACGGTCCCGCGCACCCCGGCACCGACCATCGGGACGTCCTCGGCGTCCGCGATCGGGCCGGCGGAGCGGCCCCGACGGCGCTGGAGCGTCTCGACCCACCGGGCTAGCCGGTCGATGCCGTAGTTGACGATGATGAAGATGACGG
Organism: Acidobacteriota bacterium; assembly: GCA_003577095.1. Taxonomy (GTDB): domain Bacteria; phylum Actinomycetota; class Actinomycetes; order Actinomycetales; family Dermatophilaceae; genus Ornithinicoccus. Next base: position 11,160 of record QEUR01000022.1, on the reverse strand, counting down.
CCGCGATGACGTAGGCCTGGAAGGGCGCACCGGCCCACGAGCCCAGCCGCCGGGCCGAGGTGACCAGCTCGGGGTAGAGGATCATGTAGCCGAGCGCCGAGTCCTTGGTGATGACGATGACCTGGCTGACCAGGCTCGGCATCATCGCGGTCAGCGACTGGGGGACCAGGATCATCCGCCGGGTCTGCGAGGGGGACAGGCCGATCGACAGGCCCGCCTCGCGCTGCCCCGCGGGCAGGGACGCCACGCCGTTACGGATCACCTCGGCCAGCACCGAGGAGTTGTAGGCCACCAGGCCGGTGACGGTGCCGATCAGCGGGTTGACGTCGCTGGGGAACCATCCCATCATCACCAGGAAGTAGAAGGCGAACAGCATCATGATGAGGACCGGCACCCCGCGGAAGAACTCCACGAACAGGGTGGCGGCCCACCGCAGGACGGCGTTGTCCGACATCCGCGCCATCGCCAGGCCCAGCGCGAGCCCCATCGAGATGATGATGGCCAGCGCCGCCGCGACGAGCGTCGAGCGCAGGCCGGGCACGAAGTAGTAGCGCCACGCCTCCCCGGACACGACGCGGAGCCACTTGTCCGGGTCCAGCTGCCCCTTGTCGTCCATCCGCACCAGCACCCACGCCAGGAGGGCGAGCAGCACGACGGCGCCGACGACCGCGAGGAGGCGGTGGCGGGACCGCGCCTTCGGGCCCGGGAGGTCGAAGAGGACGTTGGTCTTGGCGCTCATCGACGCACCGCCAGCTTGTGCGCGAAGTGGGACGTCAACAAACCCATGGGGACGGTGAGCAGGACGAAGCCCGCTGCGATCAGGCCGAAGGCGGTCCACAGCAGGCCGGGGTCGAACTCGGCGACGTTCTTCATCACCAGCGCCGTCTCGGCGACCCCGATCGCCGCCGCGATCGTGGTGTTCTTTGTCAGCGCGATGAGGGTGTTGCCCAGCGGCGTGATCGCGCCGCGGAAGGCCTGGGGCAGGATGATCTCCCGCAGGCTCTGGCCGAACGTCAGGCCGATCGACCGGGCGGCCTCGGCCTGGCCGATCGGGATGGTGTTGACGCCGGAACGGATCGCCTCGCAGACGAAGGCCGCGTGGTAGACCGACAGGCCCAGGATGGCCAGCCGGAAGTTGTTGGTGTCGATGAACCCCCCGGGCGCGTCGCGGCCGGCCAGGACGATGCCCAGCTGTCCGTAGATGCCGATGCTGCAGAACAGGATGATGAGCGTCAGCGGGGTGTTGCGCAGCAGCGTCACGTAGGCGGTGCCCACCTGGCGCAGCATGCCGACGGGAGAGAGCCGCATGACCGCCACGAAGGTGCCGATGACCAACGAGAAGATCGCCGACCAGAAGGTCAGCTTGATGGTCATCCAGAAACCGGCGAGGAGGCCGAAGTCCTGGAGGATGGTCTGCATGGGTCTCCCGTGCGGACGGGACCCCGGCGGGTATGACGTGAGCTCACGGCATACCCGCCGGTGTCAGTGGGCAGGCGGACGGGTGGGGCGCCTCAGGTGCAGTTGCCGCCCGCCTCCGGCGGGTTCAGCTCCTTGTTGTAGTCGAAGTCACCCAGGTTGTCGGCGATGATCTGCTCCATCGTGCCGTCGTCCCACAGCTCCTTGATGTAGCCGTTGATGTCCTCGCACTGGTCCGAGCCCTTCGGCAGGCCGATGCCGTACTTCTCCTCGGAGAAGGTGTCGCCGACGAGCTTGAGCTTGCCCTGGTAGGCCGCCTGGTTGGCATATCCGGCCAGGATGACGTCGTCGGTGGTGAGGACGTCGAGGGTGCCGTTGGCGACCAGGTCGGCGCACTGGGAGTAGGTCTCGTACTCCTGCAGCTCGACGCCGGGGACGGCGTCCTTGATCTGCTGCGCGGAGGTGGAACCGGTGACCGAGCAGACCAGCTTGCCGTCGAGCGTGTCGTTGAGGCCGGTGATGTCGCTGTCGGCGGCCACGAGCAGGCTCTGGCCCGCCACGAAGTAGGGCCCGGCGAAGGAGACCTCCTCCTTGCGCTTGTCGGTGATCGAGTAGGTCGCGACGACCATGTCGACCTGACCGGTCTTGAGCAGCTGCTCGCGCTGCGGCGAGGGAGCCTCCTGCCAGGTGATCTGGTTGGCGTCGTAGCCCAGCTTCTCGGCGATCGCCGTGGCGACGTCGACGTCCATGCCCTTGTACGTGTCGCCGTCCTTCAGTCCCAGACCGGGCTGGTCGAACTTGATGCCGATGGTGATGCCGTCGCCGTCGCCGGAGCCGCTCTCGGATCCGCCGTCGGACCCGCAGGCGGTGAGGGCCAGGGCGGCGATGCTCCCGGCCGCCACCAGGCGGAGGGTTGTGGTGGTGCTCATCGAGTGGTTCTCCTTCATCTCAGTGGGTGAGGATCTTGCCGAGGAAGTCCTTGGCGCGGGCCGACTGCGGGTTGGTGAAGAACTCCTCGGGGGTGTTCTCCTCGACGATCGCGCCGTCGGACATGAAGACGACGCGGTCGGCGGCCTTGCGGGCGAAGCCCATCTCGTGGGTGACCACGATCATCGTCATGCCGCTGTGCGCCAGCTGCGTCATGACGTCGAGGACCTCGTTGATCATCTCGGGGTCCAGCGCCGAGGTGGGCTCGTCGAAGAGCATCACCCGGGGGTCCATGGCCAGCGAGCGGGCGATGGCCACGCGCTGCTGCTGCCCGCCGGAGAGCTGGGCGGGGTACTTCGCGGCCTGGTGGGCCACGCCGACCCTCTCCAGCAGCTCCATCGCGCGCTTCTTGGCGTCGGCGGGCTTGACGCCGCGGGCCTTGATCGGGCCGAGCGTGACGTTCTCGAGGATCGTCTTGTGGCTGAAGAGGTTGAACGACTGGAAGACCATGCCGACGTCGGCGCGCAGCTGCGCCAGGGCCTTGCCCTCCTCGGGCAGCTCCTGGCCGTCGATGGTGATGCTGCCCGACTCGAAGCTCTCGAGCCGGTTGATCGTGCGGCACAGGGTCGACTTGCCCGAGCCGGAAGGGCCGATCACCACGACGACCTCGCCCTCGTGGACGGTCAGGTCGATGTCCTGCAGGACGTGCAGCTCGCCGAAGTGCTTGTTGACGTGGTCCAGGACCACCAGCGGCCTGCCGGGCTCGCGCCGCTCCGGCGCAGGGGTGTCCGTCATGAGCGGCACCCTAACGGTACGGTCCGCGGCAGGTGTAGGAGCACGCCGCAGTTGTCACAGGATTGTGACCTTCGGGCAGATGGCCGTGCGGTGGGCCAGGCGGGGCTTGAACCCGCGACCGACGGATTATGAGTCCGCTGCTCTGACCGGCTGAGCTACTGGCCCGCGGCGCACGATCCTAGTCGGTGGCGGGCGCTGGTCAGGACCGCAGGTAGTCCTCGAGCATGTCGCGCTCGGCCTCCAGCGCGTCGAGCCGGGCCTTGACGACGTCGCCGATCGAGACGATGCCGCTGAGGGCTCCGTCCTCGATGACCGGAAGGTGGCGCAGCCGGCGCTCGGTCATGGTCTGGGCCAGCTGGACGAGGTCGTCCGCGGCGGTGACGGACTGGACGTCGGTGGTCATCAGCTCGGACAGGGGGGAGGCCTGGTCGTGGCCGCCACGCAGGTGGTGGACGACGTCGCGCTCCGAGACGATCCCGACGACCTTGTCGTCCTCCGTGACGACGACGGCACCGATCTTGTGGTCGTCGAGGGTCTCGATGAGCTGCGCGACGGTCGCGGCTGACGGCAGGGTCACGACGGAGGTGCCCTTCTTCTTCAGGAGGTCGGCGACGCGCATGCCTGACGTTAGCACGCGGCCGTGGGCCCTGCCCGTCGTCGCAGCAGGCCCCCGCGACCGGGCGTGGTCGCGGGGGCCTGCCGTGGCGGGGGCGCCTGGTCAGCCGATCCGGCCGTACCAGACGTTGGTGGAGATCATGGGGCCGTAGCGAACGCCCGAGCTGGGGTTGAGCGCCTCGTAGGTCATCCCGTTGCCGGCGTAGATGCCGACGTGGTGGTAGTCGTTGTAGAAGACCAGGTCGCCCGGCTGGGGGTTCGACACGGGGGTCACCGCGCCCTTCTGACCGGCGACGGAGCGGGGGATGCTGATCCCGGCCTGCTGGAAGACCCACCAGGTGTAGGCCGAGCAGTCGAAGGCGGAAGGCGGGGTGCCGTAGAGCTGGTAGGGGTAGCCGACGTAGGCGGCGGCGACGCTGAGCAGGGACCCGCCGACCGGCGCCGGGGCCGCCGCCGTCTGCGGAGCCGGCTCGGTAGCTTGCTGCGTGGTCTGCTGCTGCGTGGTCTGCTGCTGGGTGGTCTGCTCGACCGGCTCCGCCTCGGCAGCCGCGTTCCCGGCGGGCTCCTCGAGAACGGCCTCCTCCACCTCGATCGTCGTGCCGGTGAAGGTGGCGTCGTCGTGCTCCAGCAGGGTCAGGGCGCTGTCGGTGTCCTCGGGTGCGGAGCGCGCCTGGCTGCGGTCGGCGCCGCTCTGGTCGCGCAGCTCGTCCAGCGAGCCGCTGCGCAACGAGAGGAGCTGGGCGTTGCGCGAGGCGTCGATGTCGGTGGCCGTGGCGGTCTTGGGCTCGGACCGTTCGGCCGCCAGGGTGCCGGCCTCGTCGGCGGGCTTGTCACCCAGCGTCGTGGCGCCGGCGGTGGCCACGGTGCCGGCGACGAGGCCGCCGATCATCAGGGCTGCAGCTCCGCTGCGCGGCGAGGAGCTGGCGGAGCGGTGCTTGCCACCGCGCCTGGCGCGGGAGGGGACGTTGGTCTTCATGGGGACCTCCGGGACCGTGGGGGACCACAGCCCGCATTTCGGGGCCGGCAGGCGCACGGGTGACCTACCGTCGTACAGGGACGTGCTCAGGTGGCGCATGCGTTCGGGACAAACGCGCCTCGCAAAGGTTACGAAAAGATCACGAAAGCGCCAAGTCTCCACGGCGTGTCGTGACGGATGTGACTCTTGTTACGAATGAGGCAAGGAATCTGGGAACGGCCTGGGAATACGGGGCCGTGCTGGCGGTTCTGAGGTGTCTCTCCGGTGCCTCGCGGCCGGCTGTCCCGCGCTTGCACTTGATACTGGAGTGACGAAGGAGCATGATGTGACCCACAACCGCACAGCGGGCGCGGGAGCCACCGGTGGTCGAGGTCGTTGGGGAAGACGTCCCTCACCACACAGGAGGTCCAGGATGTCCGTCGTCATGCCCCGAGTCATGACTCGCGGGGTGGTGTTCGTGCACTCCACCCCGACTGCGCTGTGCCCGCACATCTCGTGGGCCCTGGAGGGTGTCCTCGACACCAGGGTCGCCCTCGACTGGGTCGCCCAGCCGGCGGAGCCCGGCACCATGCGCACCGAGTTCTCCTGGACCGGTGAGTCCGGGACCGGCGCCCACATCGCCAGCGCCATGCGCGGTTGGGACGGCCTGCGGTACGAGGTCGTCGAGGAAGCCAGCCGCGGCAGCGACGGCATGCGGTGGACCCACACCCCTGCCCTCGGGATCCACCAGGCCCGGCTGTCCGCCAACGGGGACGTCGTCGTCAACGAGGACCGGCTGCGGACCATCGTCGAATCTGCCGGCGGCAGCGCGGCGACGATCGTAGCCGAGCTGGACCTGACCCTCGGCGCTGCCTGGGACGCCGAGCTGGAGCCATACCGGCACGCGGGCGAGGGCGCGCCGGTGACCTGGTTGCACAAGGTCGGCTGACAGCCCCGCGAGGACACGAGCTTGCGAGGCCCGGAGCGGGGCGCGGAAGCCGACCAAGGTAAGCAGGTCGGCTGACAGCCCCGCGAGGACACGAGCTTGCGAGGCCCGGAGCGGGGCGCGGAAGCCGACCCCGAGGAACAGGTCAGCTGACAGCCCCGCGAGGACACGAGCCGGACCGCCTGTGAGGTCCGGGGAGGTGCGCAGGCTCCTCAGCCGCGTCGGCCCCGCTGGCGCTGCTCCCGCACCTGCTCGTGCACCGCGAGCATCCGCTCGGCCGAGGCCCTCCAGTTGAACCGCTCGGCCTGCTGGCGTGCCCGGGCATGGGAGCCGGGACGGCGCAGCAGCTCCTCGACACCGTCGGCGAAGGCCGCCGGGCTCGAGGGCGCCACGTACCCTCCCTCGCCCACCACCTCCTGCAGGGCGCCCTCGTCGGTGCAGACGGCGGGCACGCCGCACGCCATGACCTCCAGGGCGGCCAGGCCGAAGGTCTCCAGAGGGCCTGGTGCGACCGCGACGTCGGCGGCTCCCATCTGCGCGGCGAGCTCGGCGCGGTCGCTGATGTAGGAGTGGAAGACCACCGGCAGGTTGCGCGAGCGCTCCAGGAGCCGGTCGCGCAGCGGCCCGTGGCCGAAGACGGTCATCTCCACGTCCATGCCGCGCCGGACCAGCTCGCGGACGGTCTCGATGGACAGCGCGGGACGCTTCTCGGGAGACAGGCGTCCGCAGTGGACGAGGCGGACCTTCTCGCCCGGAGCCGGCGGCACGTACTCAGCCGGGTCGCCCGTCGGCACGAAGGTCTCCAGGTCGACGCCCAGGGGCACGACGTGGGCGTCGATCCCGTTGCGGTGGAACTCCTCGGCCGCGAACCGGCTGGGGCAGACGATCGCGTCGTAGTCGTGGGCGCTGCGCCGGTTGATCAGGTCGGCCGCCCAGACCGCTGGCGTGTCCGGCACGGGGGTGCGCCGCACCATGATGCCCGTCATGTGCTCGTGGCTGATCATCACCGAGCCGATGCCCCGGCGCCTCGCCCAACGGCCCATCCAGCGGGTGGTGGACCGGTCCGATACCTCCAGCGCGTCGGGGTCGATCGCGTCCATCAGCTTGGAGAGCCCGCGCCGGTCCCACATGAGCGAGTAGCCGGTGCCCGGGATCGGCGTGGCGGGGACCCGGAAGACCGTGCCCTGTGGCTCCTCGCTGATCTCCGGGCCGGGGCCGGGGATGATCAGCGAGGCCCGGTGACCCAGGGCGCGGTAGTGCTCTCCCCAGGCGCGCAGCGCCGTCTTGATGCCTCCCGACGTCGGGCTCACGAAGTTGGCGACGCGCAGGATGTGCATAGCGTCCGCGAGCCTACCCGGGCGTCCCGGCCACGACGCAGGCGGTCGGGACGGCCGAGGAGCCGGGGTCGGTGGTCAGCTCCAGGTGCGGAAGGCCAGCGCCACGTTGACGCCGCCGAAGCCGAAGGCGTTGTTCAGGGCGGCGAGGTCGCCGTCGCCGAGGGCGCGCGGACCGCCGGTCACGACGTCCAGGTCGATCTCCGGGTCCATGTTCTCCAGGTTGATCGTGGGCGGGACCTGACGGTGGTGCAGCGCCTGCACGGTCAGGACCGCCTCCAGGGCGCCGGCCGCACCGAGCAGGTGCCCCGTCATCGACTTGGTCGCCGTCACCGCGATGTCACCGGTGCGCGCCCCGAAGGCCCGGTGGATGGCCCGGGTCTCGGCGAGGTCGCCGACGGGCGTGGAGGTGGCGTGCGCGTTGATGTGGACGATGTCCTCGACCGAGAGCCCGCCGTCGGTGAGGGCCTCGGTCATCGCCCGCGCGGCACCCTCGCCCTCGGGATGCCCGGCGGTGATGTGGTAGGCGTCGCTGGAGGTGCCGACGCCGACGATCTCGGCGTAGATCCTGGCGCCGCGGGCGCGGGCGTGCTCCTCGGCCTCGAGGACCATGAGCCCGGCGCCCTCGGCGATCACGAAGCCGTCGCGGTCGACGTCGTAGGGGCGGGAGGCCCGCTCCGGCTCGTCGTTGCGCGTGGACAGCGCCGTCATCGAGGCGAACGCGGCGATCGGCAGCGGGTGGATCGCCGCCTCCGTGCCGCCGGCCACCATGACGTCGGCGCGCCCGTCGCGGATCATGTCGAGGGCCAGCCCCATACCCTCCGCGCCGGAGGCGCAGGCGCTCACGGGGCAGTGCGCGCCCGCGCGCGCGGAGAGGTCGAGGGAGACCGCCGCGGCCGGTCCGTTGGGCATGAGCATGGGCACGGTGAGCGGGAAGACCCGGCGCGGGCCCTTCTCCTTGAGCACCTCCCACTGGGTCAGCAGGGTCCAGACCCCGCCGATGCCGGAGCCGACGGCCACGCCGAGCCGCTCCGGCTCGACCTCCGGGCTGCCGGCGTCGGCCCAGGCCTCGCGCGCCGCGACGAGGGCGTACTGGCCCGACGGGTCGTTGCGCCGCACCTCGACCTTGGCGAGGACGTCGGCGGGGGAGGTGTGGACGGAGCCGGCGAAGGTGACGGGCAGCTCGTGCTCGGCGACCCAGTCCTGGGTGAGCGTGCGCACGCCGGAGCGCCCGGCCACGAGGGCCTCCCAGGTCTGCGGGGCGGTCCCCCCGACGGGGGTCGTGGCCCCGAGCCCGGTGACGACGACGCGGCGGGGCTTGTGGGTCGGGCTGACGGACATCTGCTCGGCCTCCAGGAAGGTCGGCGGCGGCGGTGGGGCCGCCTGGGGTGACGGTGGGTGTCGGCGGCGGGGGATGCCGCATGGTCGCGGTCTGCAGGGTATGCCGTGCGACCGGCCGGGCGCGTCTGCGGCGGCCGGCGCGTCGGCCAGGGGCCGTGCCGCGGGCGGGTCGTGCTGGCACGGCCCGCCCGCGGGAGGGTCAGCCCTGGTTGTTGGCGATGTAGCTGACCGCGTCCCTGACGTGGGTGAGGTTCTTGACCTCGTCGTCGGGGATGCGGACGCCGAACTTGTCCTCGGCGTTGACCACGATGGTCATCATCGAGAGGGAGTCGATGTCCAGGTCGTCGGTGAAGGACTTGTCCATCTGGACCTCGTCGGGCTCCAGGCCCGTCTCCTCGTTGACGATCTCGGCGAGACCCGAGAGGATCTCCTGCTCGCTCAGAGCCATGTGCGCTCCTCCTAGTGGTTGCGGTTGGGGCTGACCCGGATTGCCCGCCGGGTCTCGGGGGGCGTGGGGTCAGGGCATCACGACGACCTGGGCCGCGTAGACCAGGCCCGCGCCGAAGGCGATCTGCAGGGCGAGGCCGCCGTGCGGCGCCTCACCCTCGTCCAGCATGCGGGCCATGGCGAGCGGCACGGAGGCGGCCGAGGTGTTGCCGGTCTCGGCGATGTCCCGGGCCACCGGGACGTGCTCGGGCAGCTTGAGCGCCTTGATCATCGCGTCGGTGATGCGCATGTTGGCCTGGTGCGGGACGAAGGCGTCGAGGTCGTCGGGGGTGATGCCGGCCGCCTCCACGGCCCTCACCGCCACCGGGACCATGTCGTAGACGGCCCAGCGGAAGACGGACTGACCCTGCATGACGAACGCCGGCCAGTCGAGGGCGTTCTCCCGCCCCTCCTGCTCCATGCCTCCGCGCAGGCCGGTCCACGGCTCGCGCTGGGTGATCAGGTCGCGCTTGTCGCCGACGCTGCCCCACAGCGTGGGGCCGATGCCCTGGAAGTCGGACACGCCGACCACAGCCGCTCCCGCGCCGTCGCCGAAGATGAAGGCGGTGCCGCGGTCGTACTTGTCGGTGAAGTCGGACAGCTTCTCCACGCCGATCACCAGCACGTAGTCGACCGTGCCGGCCCGCACCATGTCGTTGGCCAGGGAGATGCCGTAGCAGTAGCCGGCGCAGGCGGCCGAGATGTCGAGGGCGGCCGGGTCCGGGATCCCCAGGCGGAAGGCGAGCTCGGGCGCGGCGGCGGGGGTCTGGTACGGGTGCGTGACCGTGGCCATCACGACGGCACCGATCTGCTCGGGCGCGATGCCGGCGTTGGCGATGGCGTCCCGGGATGCGGCCTCGGCCATGTCGATGACCGTCTCGTCCTCGGCCGCGAAGCGCCGGGTGACGATGCCCGAGCGCTGGCGGATCCACTCGTCGGAGGAGTCGATGAACTCGATGACCTCCTCGTTGGTGACCACGCGCTCGGGGCGGTAGCCGCCCAGCCCGTGGATGCGGGCGAAGCGCAGCGGCTGCGGCGCCGCGAGGGTCTTGTGGGTCACTGCGGGTCCTCCTCGTGGTCGGTGCTGGGCGGCGGGGCCGCGGTCTCCTCGGCGCCGCCGTGCTCGACGATCATCCGCCGGGCGGCCTCGAGGTCGTCCGGCGTCTTCAGCGCGAGCGTCTCCACGCCGCGCAGGCCGCGCCTGGCCAGCCCGACGAGCGTGCCGGCCGGTGCGAGCTCGATGAGTCCGGTCGTACCCAGGTCGGCGAGGGTCTCCATCGTCAGGTCCCAGCGCACCGGGCTGGAGACCTGGGCGACGAGGCGGGCCAGCACCTGATGACCGCTGCCTCGGCGACGGCGGCCAGCCGGTCCACCGCCGGCTGCATGTGGTGGGTGTGGAAGGCGCCGGCGACCTTGAGCGGGATGACGCGCGCCCTGGCGGGCGGGTCTGCCTGCAGGGCGGCGAGCTGCTCCAGCGTCCCCGCGGCGACGACCTGTCCGGCGCCGTTCATGTTCGCGGGGGTCAGGCCGTGGCGGTCGAGCACCGCGAGGACCTCGTCGGCGTCGCCGCCGAGGACGGCGCTCATGCCGGTGGGGGTGGCCGCGGCCGCCTGGGCCATGCCGCTGCCGCGCTCGCGCACGAAGGTCATCGCCTCGTCGTCGGTCAGCACGCCCGCCGCGGCCGCCGCGGTGATCTCGCCCACCGAGTGGCCGGCGAGCGCACCCACAGAGCGGGCGGTCTGCGCCGGGTCTGCGAGGAGCGTCCGCAGCGTGGCCAGGCCGGCGGCGACGAGCAGCGGCTGCGCCACGGCGGTGTCCTTGATGGTCTCCTCGTCGGAGACCGTCCCGTGGGCGAGGAGGTCAAGGCCGGCCGTCCGGGAGAGCCGCTCGAGCAGGTCCCCGAAGCCGGGGAGGTCGAGCCAGGGGCTGAGGAAGCCGGGTGACTGGGAGCCCTGTCCGGGCGCGACGATCACGAGCACCTCTCCACTCTGCCGGTGAAGATGGCCGTCCGACGACAGGGATCCCGACGAGAAGGACCTCGGTTGTTTGTAGGGTCCCTACAAAGAGGGTGGCGTCCCGGGCCGGTCAGCCGACGCGCCGCCGCAGCGGCTGGTCGGTCATCCGGCCCAGGGCCAGGGCGACCTGCAGCACCCAGGCGTCCCGGGGCTCCTGCGGGTCGAGACCGACGACGTCGCCGACCTTGCGCAGCCGGTAGCGCACGGTGTTCGCGTGCAGGAAGAGCTCGCGGGCGGTGGCCTCCAGGGTGGTGACCTGGTCCAGGTAGGCCTGGACGGTCTCGAGCAGCGCCGAGGGGTGGTCGCGCAGCGGCCGGTAGACCCGGTCCA
>QEUR01000325.1 GCA_003577095.1 Acidobacteriota bacterium | reverse complement strand
AGACCAGCCCGCGCAGCAGCATCCGGTACTGCTCGGTCAGGGCCGGCATCTGGCCGTACATGTCCTCGATCGAGGGCGGCTGCATCTGCTCGCACCCGAAGTCGACGGCCGGGTCCCCGCTGCGCCGCCGCTCCTGGGCCTCCTCGAGCTTGCACTGCTCGATCATCCGCTCGTTGTCCTCGACCATCTGCTGGTATGCGGTGTCCGCCCCCGCGCGCGCCCGGTCGATCTGCCGGGCCTGGGTGTAGACGCCGAAGACGGTCACGAGCACGATGGCGACCGCCCCGATCAGCGTGACCCAGACGACCTTGCGCGCGACGAGGCGGCGCAGCTCGACGCGCAGCATGCGGGTCATGCCTGCTCCGCCGGGCCCGACGGTGCGGGGGAGGAGGAGGGTGGTGTCAGCCCCTCGCCGGCGGTGAGCTCGAGGAAGATCTGCTCCAGCCCGCGGCGGCTGGGGACCAGCCGGTCCACCCACAGCCCCTGCTCGCCGAGGAGGCGGGTGATCTCGGCCGGCTCGGCGCCGGTGACGGTGAGCCGGCCGCTCTCCTCGGACCGGTCGTAGCCCGCCAGCCCCTCGACGGCGTCGTGGCCCCTCGGCCGGGCCATCCACTCGGCGGTGAAGCCGGCCTCCCGCAGGATCCGCACCGCCGCGCCGGGGTGGCGCACGCCGACCTCCACGGTCTCCCCACCCCCGCCGATCAGTCCGGCGACCGAGCCCTGCGCCAGCACGCGTCCCCGTCCGATGATCGAGACCGTGTCGGCGATCTGCTCGATCTCGGACAGGATGTGGCTGCTGACCAGGACGGTGCGGCCCTCGTCGCCCAGCCGGCGCATCGTCCGCCGGATCTCGGAGATGCCCGCCGGGTCCAGGCCGTTGGTCGGCTCGTCGAAGATCAGCAGGTCGGGGGACTTCAGGAGGGTGGCGGCGATGGCGAGGCGCTGCTTCATACCCAGGCTGTAGGAGCGGAACCGGTCGTGTCCCCGGTCGCCCAGGCCGACGCTGTCGAGGACCTCGCCGACCCGGGCGCGCGGCGTGCCGATCGCGTCCGCCAGCAGCGACAGGTTGCGCTCGCCGGTGAAGGTGGGGAAGAACTTCGGCGACTCCACGATCGCCCCGACCCGGCCGACGACGGCGGGCAGCCGCTGGGGGACCTGGGTGCCGAAGATGTGCATGGTGCCGCGGTCGGCCGGCGTCAGCCCCAGCAGCATCCGGATGGTCGTCGTCTTGCCCGAGCCGTTCGGACCGAGGAAGCCGTGCACGCCGCCGGCGGGCACGTCCAGGTCCAGCCCGTGCACGGCCACGCGCGTGCCGCGCAGCGTGCGGAACGTCTTGCGCAGCCCCCGGGTGGCGACCGCCAGCCCCTCGTCCGCCGCCACCGCGACACTCATCGTCCTCCCGTCCCGCCGGCCACCCTGGCCGGCACCCTGCGCTCACAGTCAACACCACGGCTATGTCGGGTCGGCGGCACCTGTTGCACGCGTGTCCCGGCGCCCGTGCGCGGTGGACGGTCAGGCGGCGACGCCCTCCAGCACCCGCTCCAGGTGCGCGGTCGCCAGCGGCAGCACCTCGGCGACGGTCACGTCCCGGCCGAGCTCCCTGGACAGCGACGTCACGCCGGCGTCGGTGATGCCGCAGGGGATGACCACGTCGGCGTAGCCCAGGTCGTTGTCGCAGTTGAGCGCGAAGCCGTGCATCGTCACGTCGTGGCTGACCCGGATGCCGATCGCGCCGATCTTGCGCTCCGGGCGGGCGCCGTCGGCGGGCAGCCACACCCCCGAGCGCCCCTCGACGCGACGGGTCCGCAGACCCAGCTCACCGCATACCCCCATCATCACGTCCTCGAGGCGGCGCACGTGGCCGACGACGTCCACGGGCGCGGGCAGGTGCACGATCGGGTAGCCCACGAGCTGCCCCGGCCCGTGCCAGGTGATCTTGCCGCCCCGGTCGACGTCGATCACCGGCGTGCCGTCCAGCGGGCGCTCGTGCGGCTCGGTGCGCTTGCCCGCGGTGTAGACCGCGGCGTGCTCCAGCAGCAGCACGGTGTCCGGCAGCTCGCCGGCGACGACGCGCGCGTGCACCTCGCGCTGGTGGTCCCAGGCCTGCAGGTAGTCCACGTAGTCCGGCCCGAAGCCGAGGTGCTCGAAGCGCATGGTCGTCACTCTACGCGCGGGCGCCTGGCCCTGGACCCTGTGGACAACTTCTGCGGGAGGGGGCCCGGTCCTGGCACCGTGGTCGCCGTGGACAGGACGAGGACGGGGCGGGTGCCCCTGGTGCCGGGCTACGAGGTCATCGAGCCGCTGGGGCAGGGGGCCAGCGCGACGGTATGGCGTGCCCGCCGCCGCGCCGACGGCCTCGTCGTGGCGCTCAAGGTGCTGGAGCGGGCGGACGGGGACGTCGCCG
>QEUR01000324.1 GCA_003577095.1 Acidobacteriota bacterium | reverse complement strand
TCCACGCGGGGGACGACGAGCGCGTGGCCCCTGGTCAGGGGCGCGATGTCGAGGAAGGCCGCGCAGATCTCGTCGGACCACACGACCTCCCCGGGGATCTCGCCCTCGATGATCTTCGTGAACAGGGTCGCCATGGGGGCAGCCTACGGCAGGCCGGTCCCCGCGTAGGCTGCTCAGCAGCCGGACGAGAGGAGCTGTGGTGCGCGGAGAGTACAAGGTGCGCGGGGGCAAGCTGGTCTCCGTCGACGTCGAGACCGACGGGGAGGTCATCACCTCGGCGCGGGTGTTCGGAGACTTCTTCCTCGAGCCCGACGACGCGCTGGAGGACATCGACGCCGCCCTGGTCGGCCACGCGGTCGACACGAGCGCGGCCGACCTGACGGCGGCGATCACCGAGCGTCTCGACGCCCAGCCCGGGCCGGTGCGCCTCATCGGCTTCGACGCGCGGGCGGTCGCCGTGGCGGTGCGCCGGGCCCTGGGCAGGGCGACCGGCTGGGAGGACCTGACCTTCGACGTCATACCCCCCGTCGTCCTGCCGCCGGTGATGCACGTGGCCCTCGACGAGGTGCTCCCGCGCGAGATGGCCTCCGGGGCGCGGCCGCCGCTGCTGCGGATCTGGGACTGGGACTCCCCGCTGGTGGTCATCGGCTCCTTCCAGTCGGTGCGCAACGAGATCGACGCCGACGGTGCCGAGCGGCACGGGATCGGGGTGGTCCGGCGGATCACCGGGGGAGGGGCGATGTTCATGGAGGCGGGCAACTGCATCACCTACTCGCTGGTGGTGCCCGCCTCGCTGGTGGAGGGCCTCTCCTTCGAGGAGTCCTACGCCTACCTGGACGACTGGGTGATGGGGGCCCTGGCCGAGATCGGGGTCAGGGCGCGCTACGTGCCGCTCAACGACATCGCCTCCGACCAGGGCAAGATCGGCGGGGCCGCGCAGCGCCGCTTCGCCGACGGCGTCGTGCTGCACCACGTGACGATGGCCTACGACATCGACGCGGTGAAGATGGGGGAGGTGCTGCGGATCGGCAAGGAGAAGCTCTCCGACAAGGGCACCCGCAGCGCGGCCAAGCGGGTGGACCCGATGCGCTCGCAGACCGGGATGAGCCGGGAGGCCATCATCGAGGCCTTCCTCGACCACTTCCGCGGCCGCTACGCCACCCAGGACTCGACCTACACCGAGGCCGAGCTGGCCGCGGCGCGGGAGCTGGTGGAGACCAAGTTCGGGACGCCGGAGTGGACCGGGCGCGTGCCCTGAGCAGGCGCCCGGTCCACCGAGGGCATCAGCCGCAGTCGACGCTCTCCGCGGCGGCGATGTAGGTGTCGACGATCTGGCCCGGGAGCTCGGACCCGGCGCCGAAGTACTCCAGGCCCTTGCCGTTCGCGCCGTTCGGGTTCATCCGCCCCTTCGCCTTGGGGTCGCCGATCGTCATCTTCTCGAAGACCTTGATGCCGACCGGCAGGCCGGCGTCCTCCAGCGCCGCGTAGCCCGCGTCGCGTGCGGCGTCGCACTCCGTGATGTACTCGACCTCGAGCTGGGCGCCCTGCTCGGCCGAGAAGACGAACCAGTTGGGCGAGGCGGGCCCGTTGAGGCTGTACATCGGGATGAAGCAGTGGTGCGCCAGCGCAGGGCCGGCGCCCATCGCGACGGCGGCGACCGCGGCGGTGCCGGCCAGCGCCGCACGGCGCACGAGCGTGGGGCTGTTCATGGTGTCCTCCTGCAGACGTTTCCCCGAGCGAGGGTCCGGGAGCGGACCACCTGCAAGCCAACCGGGAGCCTGCTGTGACTGTCGTCAGCCGAAAGGGTGAGCCCGGTCGTCCGTGAGGATGTATCTCACGTCTCACCGCAGCACCGGTCTAGGCCATCCACGGACTGCTCGAGGCGTCGGGCCAGGACAGGACCATGCCGCAGAGCAGCAGGAGCGGAGAGACGAGCCTGATGGTCATGATCTCTTCCCCCTGTCCGGCGGGCCACTACGCGACCTGCTGCAGGAAGCTCGCGACCAGCAGGTACACGAAGGCCTCCTGGATCTGGCCGTCCGCGATCCGGTAGCTGACGACCAGCGGGATGCGCACCTCGCGCCCGGTGGCCGGCACACCGGCGAACTCCCCGGTGTGGATGCCCACGAGGACCGCCTCGAGGACCGCGGCACCGTCGCCGACGACGGTCCGCACGGTCTCGGCCCGCGCCTCGAACGCGACGTGGTAGACGTAGTCGAGCATCGCGGCGATGGCCTCGCGGCCGATGTAGTCCTGCCCGGACGCGACGTCGTGGAAGACGGCGTCGGGCGCGACCATCGAGGTGTCGTGCTGGGCCACGTAGGCCTCGAGGACCCGCCTGGACTCCTCGACGGACTGAAGCTGCTGGATGGACATCTGACTCCTCCTCCTAGTGTCCTGCGCCGGTAGTTCGTTGAAGAAGTCTGCCGAGTGAGGCGAGGATCTCTTCTGCGGTCTTGGTCCAGATGAAGGGCTTGGGGTGCTCGTT
>QEUR01000021.1 GCA_003577095.1 Acidobacteriota bacterium | reverse complement strand
ACATGGCCCGGCTGCGCCAGTCCATCCCGTCGATCTCCGGCCCACTGACGAGCACCGGCTGGCCAACGGTGGCGTTGCCGGTCCAGCCGATCCGGGACAGGGTGCCGGTGACCGCGTTCGAGTAGTAGAGGAACTCGCCCGCCTCGTCCAGGAAGATCCCGCCCAGGCTCGGTGGAGCGAAACCGGGGACCTCCTGGACAACCTGGGTCAGGACGCCGCTGTCCGGGGAGAAGGCCCTGGAGAAGATCCTGTTCGTGCCGGCGCGCGTGTAGAACAGCCTGCCGTCGTCGTACGCCATCCCGGTCAGGCTGGCCAGCTGGGAGTAGAAGGAGGGCTGGACACCGCGGAAGGTCTGCCCCGAACCGGTGTTGATGTTGCTCCAGTACGGGTCGTTGTACGGGTCGATCGCACGCGCCACGCCGTAGTCGGCGCCGTCGAACTGACGACGGAAGAACCGCCCGTCGGACATCCCGTAGAACAGCTCGCCGTCGATGACGACCGCGCCCCGCACCTGGGTCCAGTCGATGTCGCCGGCGGGCGCCGGGGCCGGGTTCTCGACCACAGGGCCGCCCTCGTACCACACGCGGGTGAACCCGCGGCTCTCCGGCACGGTCTCCTCGGGCAGGTGCTCGGTGATCTCGATGCCGTTGACCAACGGGTTCTCTACCCTGTGCAGCCACCGGAGGTCGATGGCACCGTCCGACGTGACGGTGAACGACTTCATGGTGCCGACCTGGTCGCCGACGTCGGCGACCATGTCGTGACTGACCAGGACGGGGTTGCCCTCGATCTCGACGTCGAACACGCGTTGGCCGAC
Source organism: Acidobacteriota bacterium (assembly GCA_003577095.1). Lineage (GTDB taxonomy): Bacteria > Actinomycetota > Actinomycetes > Actinomycetales > Dermatophilaceae > Ornithinicoccus. The sequence goes on along the minus strand of QEUR01000021.1, from coordinate 17,194 downwards.
CTCGCTCGTGCAGCTGCAGCGGTTGGCCAGGTAGAGGCGGACCTCGACCTCCTCGCCGCTCGGGACGGGGAAGGACCAAGCCATCTCCCCCCCGTCGTCGCGCGCACCTGGGTCCCACCGCTCGGAATCGAAAACCTCCGGCGGTGTCGACGCCGGGACGGTGCCGTCGACGGTGGCTCCGCCAGCCGGCCACGGTGCCGAGTTGCTGCCGTCGTTGCGGTAGGGGTTGCTCGTCCCGTCGTCGCCCGACCACACCGGACCGCCGTCGAGGGCCGGCAGCTCGGGGCCGCCGGCGTTCACGCGGTAGAGGACATCACCGGCGGTGCCGGAGGACTGGGGCGCGGGACCGACGTAGACGTTCGAGGGCAGTGAGCCGGTACTTCCCGCGCCCAGGACCGTCCCTCCGGCCAGTGGGAAGAACGCGATGCGTGGGCGATGGTAACGGTGGTGGCCGATCTCCTCTGTGTCGCTACCGATCCACAGGCCGGCGTCGGTGACGTAGGCGGCCTCGGCGCCCACGCCTCGGGGGCTCCGTCCAGGGTTCCACGCGAGCGGCACTCCGGTCTCGACGTCGATGGCCCCCAGCCCCGGACGAGGCACTGCACCGGGGGCGGGGAAGTCACGACCACCCTCGTTGTTCATCCATCGCTGGTGGCCGCCGGTGTAGACGGCGGCACCGCTGGATACCACGCTGAGCAGGGTGTCACCACCGGTGTCGTCCACCCAGACCGGCTGCACGTCCTGACCGCTGTCCGAGCTCTCCCAGCGGGTGGCCGTGTCGCACAGCGTGCCGGGGTTCGGGCCGCCGGTGGCGACGACGAGGAAGTAGCTGCCGTCGGGCGCGACGGCGACCTCGCGCACGTAGGAGTCGAACGCGTTGCTGAAGCAGGCCGGCGCGTACCTGTCGGTGCGCCAGTCCTGACGGACGGTGGCGCTGGAGCCCGTCAAGTCGAGGAGGGCCATCTGGCGTCGCTCCAGACCGTCGGCCTTGCGGAAGTTGCCGATGACGGCCATCTGGTCACCCTGCGGGGTGACCGCGATGGACTTGGCTCCGACCGGGGCACGGGCCTGCCCGTCGAGACCAGTGTAGTTCTGGTTCTCGGTCAGCTGCACGGAGATAAAGTTCTGACGCGCCCCGGTGTTGGCGTCCAGGGCCACGAGTCCGCCGTGAGCCACGCCGCCGACCGAGGAGAACACCCCGGCGACGTAGAGCCGGTCACCGACCCGAGCCAGGTCGTTGACGGCGCCGTTCATCGACGGTGCCTGGAAGCTGGAGACGATCGCCCCCGACGACACGTCCATGAGGACCACCTTGCGGTTGACCCCGTTCACGCCCTGGAACGAGCCGGCGACGTAGACGGTGCCCGGTATCGGACCTGGCTCGACGGCTCGCACCTGCCCGTTGGAGACGCTCGGGGCGAAGCTGGTGTTGATGGCTCCTGTGGTGGCGTTCATGGCGAAGACGCTCGAGCGGGTGAGCTGGGGTGAGCCGCTGCTCGGGGCGACCTGGGAGAAGACCCCTCCTACGACGACCCACTTGCCGGTCTCGGCCACGCTGCTCGTCTTGCCGTCCAGGATCTGTGCCGTCCAGGGCACGGGCACGTCGCTCACCACCCGGTCGTGGACCACGGGGTCGGTGAGGATCGGGGGATCGGCCGCCGCGACCGCCGCCGGAACGGCAGCGGCCGGCCCGGCAGCGGCCACCGCGGGCAGCGGCGTGAGCCCGGTCAGGACGAGCAGGATCCCGCTGAGGAGTCCCAGCCCCCGAATAGCCGACGTCGGCGTCATCTCGTTGCCCCCTACAGGCAGTGTCCCCACCTCTGCACGGTGGAGATCTGTCATGCATTATGCCGATCATGAGGCCTCTTGACTAGAGGGATCATTTACCAACTTTTTACTCAACCTTGACCTACGGATGCTTTCCCTGGACACTCGTGTGCGGGGTCTCCATGAGGAGGCGAGGAGGAGGCGGCCATGCGCAACGCCCTCACGAGCAGACCGGTGAGGCGGCGCACATTGCTCTTCGGCTGCGCGGCTCTGGTCTCCGTCCCGGCCTGCCGGCCCCGGGCCACCTCCTCCGTGTTGCAGAGCGCAGACGTGACCGGCCAGACCGTGCCTCTCCTGCCTGCGCGGCCGTTGACGCCGGCCATGGCGGCCCTGCACGTGCATGCGAGTTTCAGCGAGGGTGGCGGCAGCATGGAGGCTCAGCTGGCGCAGGCCGATCTCCTTGGTGCACAGGTCGTGTGGTGGACCGAGCACGACTGGCGGATGGCTGGTCTGGGCTACCTGCGCACCATCCCGGTCGGTAGCGCGGACGGCGACGGGCTGACCTGGACGTTGCTCGAGGACCGAACGACGGCCGGTGCGGGCACGCACGTCTTCGGCGCCGAATCTCCAGGGCAGGTGACCCCGGAGGGTTCTGCCAGCCTCTACCTCGCGGCGCAGGCCGAGCCGACCGCCCCGGCAGAGCACGCCCTGTCCTTCAGTGCCGAGCGGGACCTGTTCAGCACCTCGTTGCAGGGTCAGATCTGGCACATCTGGGTCCGCCCGATACACCTGGACCGAGGCGATCTCGAGCTGCGCCTGCGGACCTCGCGGCGCCCGGCGCACGACGGCCAGGACGCGGGCGATTACCACCTGTCCTACCGCTTCGGTGAGTCAGCGCCTCGGTCAATCCAGGTGGCCGAGCGAGTCGCGACCGTGCCTGTGGTCTCTCCCGTCGGGCGATGGACCTTGGTCACCCTCCGACCAGAGGACGACCTGAAGGCCGCCTGGCCACGGATCGACGGCCGCGACGCCAGCTGCACACAGATCACGGTCGCAGCACGCGCGCGCCCGGGCGGATCCGTCTCCGGCCTCCTGGGGGCTGTCACCATCGATCGCCTCGGTCTGGCGGACGACAGCCCGCTCGCCGCGCAACGTGAGCTGATGACCCGGTACGCCAGCGGCACGTCCGCGATCCGCCAGCTGCAAGGAGTCGAGATCTCCAGCGGGACGCCCCATATCTGCTGGTACGGAGGTGCCCCTCGGCTGCCCGTCACGGCTCAGCCAGCGCACGCCGGCACCGTGGAGGCGATCCACGCCTGCGGAGGTGTGGCCTCTTACGCCCACCCGTTCGGGGTTGACGGGTCCGAGCCGGACCCACAGGCGCAGGATGAGCTGCTGGCAGAGGTCGCCGAGCAGCTGCTGCCCGCGCGGATGCTCGGGTGCGACGCCCTCGAGGTCGGCTACCGCCGCCGTGGTGGTGCCACGCTCGCCACGCACGAGTCACTCTGGGACCTGTGCTCCCGTCAGGCGATCTTCCTGACCGGTCTCGGGGTGCACGACAACCACTCGGGCATGAACTGGGACAAGGGTCCTAACAACTTCGTCTCCTGGCTCTGGTCGCGCTCGCTCGACGAGGACGACCTGCTCTGTGCGCTGCGTTCCGGCTACGTGTACTTCGGCGACCCCGTGCGTTTCACGGGACAGTTGGACCTACGGACGAGCTCGGGTGGCCACATGGGCTCGGTCGCTTCCTCCACGGGACCTACCACGCCGGTGGAGCTCATCGCCACAGGGCTGCCAGCAGGGACGAGCTTGGAACTGGTGCGGCAGACCCTCGCGGGTGCGACCGCGCCCGGCCCCGCGCTGGCCGTGGATACGACAACCTTCGTCAGCGAGGAGATCGTCGACGGCCGGGTGGTGACCAATGTCCCTACCGGCTCCGACTGCTTCGTCCGCACCCGTGTCCGGGACCGCGAGGACCAGGTCATCGCCCTCTCCAACCCGCTGTGGCTGGTGGCGGACCAGCGCGCCTACGCCGTCCCGGCGGACCGGCGGACCGGGTACCAGTCTCTCGACCCGCGCTCATGACAACCGTGCCGCCGGCCGAACGGCCCGACCTGCAGACCGTCTGGCTGGTGCCGACGGTGGATCGGCCGGTGCACCTTGCTCAGACGCTCGGCGCGCTCCGCTCGAGGGCGATTCCCTACGTCGTGGTCGACCGTGGGGAGGTACGGGAACGCCTCGGGCAGGCGAGGCTGCGTGCCGCGATCGTCCACGGTGGCCCGGTCAGCCCGATTCTGCTTGAGGTGCAGCGGTGGCTCGCGGACCACGCGGTGCCCACTCTGCTCCTGGTCGAGGGCCTGACCGACCTCTACGAGGCGAGCCTCATCGACCGGGGAGCGCACGACGCACTGTCGCTGCCGGTGTCGTCCAGGGTCCTGGGCAGCCGCGTCCAAGCGCTCCTGCGCGTCCCTCGGGCGGCTGGCTGGCGACCTCCTGGAGGCTCACTGGTGCTCAGCAGCTCGCTCGTCGTCGACCTCGGTCGACGACTGGTGGCGGTGCGCGGCAAGGACCTTCCGCTGACGAGGCTTCAGTTCCGTGTCTTCCTCGTGCTGGCGATGCGGGCCGGGAGGGTGGTCACCAGGAGCGAGATCGCGAAGGCCGTCGGCCAGGACACGATGTCATCCCGCTCGCTGGAGTCCCACGTGAGCCGCCTTCGGCTCCAGCTGAGGGAAGCGGGCGCGGCCACGACAATTCGCGCCGTCCGTGGCGTCGGCTACGTCCTGGAGGTCTCCGGCCATGAGGGTGACGACACCGCCGCACCGGGAACGGGCGGCCCGAGGTCGCGCAGCTTGCACTCATCCATGCGGGGCGCGCTTGACTGAGCTGCCTGCGTGTCGCTCCCGGGCCAGGCGTGAGCTGGCGGGTCAGGGGCGGCCGAGCAGCGCGATACCGCAGCGGACGATCTGCAGGACGTCCTCCTCCTTCACCCGGTTGCGTTCCCAGGTCTGGTGCTGGTGGGCGAGCGAGCACGCCCGTTCTGCGCTGACCAGCGCGTAGGCTGCGCTGGCTGCGCGCGACTCTGCCCCACCCATGCCGAGGGCACGGTGGGCCGGGACGGCGCGGCCGGCGGCATCGACGATGGCTGAGGCGAGGTCCTTCGGAGCGTGGCCGTGGACCGCGTGCACGAACCAGTGGACCGCATCCGCGCCGGCGACGGTGTCGTCCTCCGAGGACTCCCAGTCCCACACCCACAGCTCTCCCGACCGGGCCCGGCTGGCGTTCCACGGCACGAGGTCGCCGTGGTCGTAGGCCATGATGGGCAGCTGGACCGGAAGCGAGAACAGGCGTGCGGCGAGGTCGAGCACCGCCGGACCCGCTCGCCGGAGCACCGGATCGTCCTTGCGTGTCTCCATGCGCTCCACGAGGCGCTTCAGCTGACCGGATGTCCTCGGGGAGCCACGCCTGATGACCGGGGAGATCGAACGGAAGTCCTGTTCGGTGAGGTCGGAGATCCGCGTCAACCGCGAGACGTCCACGGGCAGGGGCGCGAGGATGACGAACGGCATCTCGAACGTGTGGCCCACAGCCTGGACCCGGGGCGTGCGCAGGTGCCCCGACGAACCGTTCAGGGCCCTGAGCCGGCGGGCTTCGGTGAGGACGTAGTCCGAGGTCAGACGGTTCCAAGCCACTTTTGCATACCCGACGGGGCTGCCGTCGACGGGCGAGAAGAGCTGGGCCGTGGGCTTGGCGTTCGCACCCGTGCGGACGCCGATGTGAGCCAGTACCGGGGCGTCAAGGGTGCGCGCGATCGCACCGAGAACCTCCAGGGAGTCCGGGGCGCTTCCGCGCAGCTGCTGCAGGACCAGGGTTTGCGCCGGGACCGGCAGCCCCATCCGGGAGGTGCTCGCGAGCGCGAGGCGGCCCAGCTGGGGCTTGCGGGAGCGCAGGCGTCGGTATGCCAGGAGGGACCGGGCGACGGCTCGTCGATCTCCGCGCTCGAGCAGGAGGCTAGGTCTCGACCCCATCCGGACGACGGTGAAGCGTCTCAGGTCGGACCACCCCGGGTCGGGCGGGCCGACGCCCTGGGCTGTGATGCGGTAGAGGCCGGACTCGCGGGCACGCCCCCACAGCTGCCGGACCGTGTCCTCGAGCAGGGGGCTTGTCGACGTACCGGACTTGTCAGCCATCGTGGCGGATCTTAGCCCCACGCCTCGGATGACAGACCCCGCCGGCACCTGGCCTCATCGGGGCACCTCAGCTCCAGTCGCGCAGGTCCACGAGCGGCCCGTCGCCGGGGGTGAGCCGGTCCACCACGTCGACGCGGGTGCTGAAGCGCAACCCCGAGCGCACGCGGTCGGCGATGCCGGCTGCCAGCTGCTCCCCCGGCGACGAGCCCGACCCCGCCGACGGCACGACCTCGCACCGCAGCTGGTCGACGTGGTCGACGCGGTCGATGACGAAGCGGTAGTCCGCCACGCCCTCGACCCCGTCCATCACGGCGGCGACCTGGCGCGGGTGGAGGAACATCCCCCGCACCTTGACCGCCTGCCCGACCCGTCCGAGCACGCCGCGCAGCCGCAGCGAGCCGTCCGGGCCGAGGGTCCACCCCGACAGGTCCCCCGTGCCGAAGCGCACGAGGGGGTAGTCCTCCCGCAGCAGCGTGACCACGACCTCGCCCTCGCTGTCGTCGGTCACCGGCACGCCGGTCCCGATCTCGCAGACCTGCACGTGGACGCCGTCGGCCAGCACCAGCCCGGAACCCGGCTCCTCGCCGGCGGGCTCCCACGCCAGCAGCCCGGTCTCGCCCGTGCCGTACGCCATCCGCACGTGCGGCACCCGCTCGGTCAGGACCGCGCGCAGCGAGTCGGGCAGCGGCTCGGCGGTCACCAGCGCCCGCTCCAGCCGCCAGCGCCCGCGCTCCAGGCCCGCCTCGTCGAAGCGCTCCACCAGCGCCTTGAGATAGGACGGCAGGCCGAGGTATGCCGTCACGCCCAGGTCCGCGAGCGCGCCCACCTGGAGGTCCTGGGCACCGATGCCGCCGGGCAGCACCGCGGCCCCGACCGAGCGCGCGCCCTGCTCGAGCATCGCGCCGGCCGGCGAGAGGTGGTAGCCGAAGCAGTTGATGACGACGTCGCCCGCACCGACGCCGAGGTCGGACAGCGCCTGGCCCCACCGCCAGTCGGCCCCCTCCAGCTGCGGCTCGTAGAGCGGTCCGGGCGAGCAGAACCAGCGCGCCACGTCGGCGTCCGGCGCCAGCAGCCCGCCGTGCGGCGGGTCCTGGCGCTGCAGCTCGACGAGGTCGTCCTTGGCCAGCACCGGCAGGTCGGCGAGCGCGGCGCCGGAGCCGAGCGAGCCGCATACCTGCTCGACGGTGACGCCCGCCCACCCGAGCCGGGCGGCGAAGCCCGGCACCCGTGCGGCGGCGCCGGTCAGCGCGGCCGACAGCGCCGGCGCGAGCGACTCCTCGCGCGCCCTCAGTGCAGCATCGATCGACATCGGTCCCTCCTCCTTGGAAAAGTCGTCCGTCCGGCGGCGCCGGCCCTCCTAGAGCCAGCGCTTGCGCCGCTTGTAGTGCTTGACGTCCCGGTAGGACCTGCGCCCGCCCTCCTCGCCGAGGCCGAGGTAGAACTCCTTGACGTCCGGGTTCTCCTGCAGCTCCTCGGCGGGGCCCTCGAGCACGATCCGCCCCTGCTCCATGATGTAACCGTGGTGGGCCACGTCGAGGGCCACCTGGGCGTTCTGCTCGATGACGAGCACGGTCAGCCCGCGCTCCTCGTTGAGCCGGCGGATGTAGCCGAAGATCTCCTCCACCAGCAGCGGCGCCAGCCCCAGCGAGGGCTCGTCGAGCATGAGCAGCGTCGGCCGGGCCATCAGCGCCCGGCCGATCGCCAGCATCTGCTGCTCGCCGCCGGAGCAGTAGCCCGCGACCCGGTTGCGCAGGTCGGCCAGCTTGGGGAAGTAGCCGTAGACCATCTCCAGGTCCTCGGCGCTGTCCTTGCTGATGTAGGCCCCGGCGACGAGGTTCTCGGCGATCGTCAGGTGCTCGAAGACGTGGCGGCCCTCCATGCACAGGCTCATCCCCTGGCGGACCCGCTGGGCGGCGTCCATCCGGGTGATGTCCTGCCCGTCGAAGACGATCGAGCCGTCGGTCACCTCGCCGTGCTCGCTCGGCAGCAGCCCGGAGACCGCCTTGAGCGTGGTCGACTTGCCGGCGCCGTTGGAGCCGAGCAGGGCCACGACCTTTCCGCGCGGCACCTCCAGCGACAGTCCGCGGAGCACGAGGATCACGTCGTCGTAGATGACCTCGACGTTGTTGAGCGAGAGGAGGGCCTCCCCCGCGGGGGCGGCCGCAGCCGCCCCCGCGGGAGCCGTCGTCGGACCTGACGCGGTCGTCATGGCGTGGCGCCCGCCTCGACCTCGACCATCTTGCCGCCCTCGGCCTTGTAGACGCCGGTGGAGGTGGAGCCGCGGTGGGAGTCGGCGCTGAACTCCACCGTGCCGTCGCCGATGAGGCCCTGGGTGTCGATCGCGCCCATGGTCTCCAGCGCCTCGCGCAGCGCCGGGCCGGTGACCTCGTCGCCGTCCTCGAGCACCTTGGCCAGGCCCTGCGCCATGACGTCCATGACCGACCAGCCCTGGACCCACGCGGCGCCCTTGTCGTCGATCGACTCGCCCTCGCCCTCCAGGTAGGAGGCGATGGTCTCGTGGCCGGGCTTCTCGGAGGTCACCGGGGCGAACGGCTGGACCAGGATGTGGCCCTCGGCAGCCTCGGCCCCGGCGGTGGCGATGAACAGCTCGTTGCCGCACCAGTTGAGGCAGACGATCTTCATGTCCAGGCCCTGGTCCTTGATGTCCTTGGCCACCTGCGCCGCCGGTGAGGCGACGTTCTGGATCACGATGTACTTCGCGCCCTGGGACTTGGCCTGGGACAGCAGGCCGACGTAGTTGGCCGAGCCACCGGGCATCGCGTAGGCCTGGTAGCCCAGGTCGTAGCCCTTCTCCTCGACCCACGCCTCGCCGTCGGCCACCGGCGCCTCGCCGAACGGGCTGTCGTGGTGGAAGACCGCGACCTCGCCGGAGCCGCCGGAGTCCTCGTTGATCCAGTTGAGCGCCACGCGCATCTGGTCGGAGTAGGTCGGCGCCACCACGAAGTTGTAGGGCGACTCCTCCGGGTCGGCGAGCACCTCGGCGAAGGAGCCGGACATGAAGGGCAGCTCGTCGTTGGCGACCTTGGTCCGTAGCGCCTCGGTGTCACCGGTGCCCCAGCCCTGGATGGCCACGGCGCCGTCGTTGACGTACTGCTTGTAGAGCTGCTCGGCCTTGGGCACCTCGTAGGCGTAGTCGTTGCTCATCGCCTCGATCGGGTGGCCGTCGATGCCGCCGTCGGCGTTGCGGTAGTCGATGTAGGCGAGCATTCCCTCGTTGTAGGGCGTGCCGACGTCGCCCGTCGCGCCGGTGAGGTCGGCGATGATGCCGATCTTGATCGGGGCGCCGGCGTCGTCGCCGCCGTCCCCGCCGTCGCCTCCGCCGCCGCAGGCGGACAGGCCCAGGCTCGCGGCCGCGACGGCGGCGACGAGCGAGATTCGGGTGCGGTTCATGTGCGGGTTCTCCTTTGAGGGTGAGGTGTGTTCAGTAACGGAACGGCCAGTAGCGGACGTAGTCCTTCGCGCGTTGCCACAGCCGGGCCAGGCCGCGCGGCTCGAAGATGAGGAAGGCGATGATGACGGCGCCGAAGAGCGCGTTCTGGACGGCCGGCAGCTGGTCCTTCAGGACCGGGACCGCGTCGCCCCACTGCTGCGCGGCGGTGCGGATGAGCACCGGCAGCAGGCTCATGAAGATCGCCCCGTAGACCGCTCCGGCCACGCTGCCGAGCCCGCCGACGATGATCATCGCCAGGTAGGTGATCGACACGTCGAGGGTGAAGCGCTCCCAGGAGACGATCTCGGTGTAGTGGGCGATCAGGGCCCCGGCCAGGCCGACGTAGCCGGAGGACACCGCGAAGGCGGTGAGCTTGGCCCGGGTGAGGTTGACGCCGATCGCCTCGGCGGCGATGTCCTGGTCGCGCACCGCCATGAACGAGCGGCCCAGGCCGGTGCGGAACAGGTTGCGGGCGGCCACCACCGCGACCACCGTGATGATCGCCAGGACCAGGTACCACTGCTGCTCGAAGGTGGCCCGCTCGACCTGCCAGCCGAAGATGTTCAGCCGCGCGACGTCGATGTAGCCCAGCCCCTCGGTGAGCAGGCCGCCCGGGTCGCGCCGGACGACGAACTCGATGATCACCTGGGAGGCCAGCGTGGCGATCGCCAGGTAGAGGCCCTTGAGCCGCAGGCCCGGCAGGCCGAAGAAGGTGCCGATCACCGCGGTGGCGATCACCGCGGCGACGACCGCGAACAGGACGGGCACGTCATACCGCTCGGTGAGGATGGCCGAGGTGTAGGCGCCCACGGCGAGGAAGCCGCCCTGGCCCAGCGAGATCTGCCCGGTGTAGCCGACCAGGATGTTCAGGCCGACCGCGCCGATGACCGCGATCAGGATCGTGTTGGCGATCGAGAGCCAGTAGTTGTCCAGCACGAACGGCAGGACGACGAGCAGCACGCCCATCAGGGCGAGGCGGAAGTACTCCGCCCTCGTCGCGCGCAGGCGCAGCTCGGACTCGTAGGACCGGTGGTGGATGCCGGTGGCGGTGGCGGCCATCTCACACCCTCTCGATGCGGGTCTCGCCGAACAGGCCGTACGGCTTGACCAGCAGGATCAGGACGAGGACGACGTACGGGATGACCGTGGCCAGGCCGGGGTCGAGGTAGCCGGAGACGAACTGGGTCAGCAGCCCGATGGTCAGGCCGCCGACGATGGTGCCGGGCACCGAGTCCAGGCCGCCGAGGATCACGACGGGGAACACCATCAGCCCGAAGGAGGCGATGTTCTGGTCGACCGCGGACAGGTCCGCGAGGAGCACGCCGGCGATGAACGCGCTGACCGCGGCCAGCGCCCAGGAGAGCGCGAAGATCTTGCGCACCGAGATGCCCATCGTCATCGCCGCCTGCTGGTCGTCGGCGACCGCGCGCATCGCGATGCCGTGCTTGGAGCGGGAGAAGAAGAGCGTGAAGGCGGTGAGCACGACCGCCGCGATCACCACGACCAGCAGCCGGTTGACCGGCAGCGTGGCGCCGAGGAAGGAGACCGAGCCGGTCGGCAGGATCGCCGGCTGGCTGCGCGGGTTGGTGCCGTAGAACATCTGCACCACGGCCTTGAGCAGCATCGCCAGCCCGATGGTGACCATGATGATGCTGATCGGGTCCTCGCCGACCATCGGCCGCAGGATGAGCCGCTCGACGAGCACGCCGACGACGGTGGCCGCCACGATGCCGACCAGGACGGAGACGACCATCGGCAGGCCCATGACGACCCAGGCGGTGTACATCAGGTAGGCGCCGATGAGCAGGAACTCGCCCTGGGCGAAGTTGATGACGCCGGTCGCCTTGTAGATGAGGACGAAGCCGAGCGCCGCGAGCGCCAGGATCGCGCCGTCGGCCAGGCCGTAGGCCAGCAGGTTAAGAAAAGTGGACATCAGGTGCTCCTTGCGGCGCGTCAGCGCCGACCGCTCCAGACCGGGCGCCGGCCCCTGCCCTGCGGGATCGAGTAGGTGGTCAGGTCGAAGATGCGCAGGGTCAGCTCCCGTTCGATGCTCGTGCCGTCCTGGTAGGTCACCCGGCTGCTGATGTCCACGTGGTCCGCGCCGCGCTGCAGGGCGGAGATGATGTCGCCGTAGCGCTCGGCGATGACGTTGCGCCGGACCTTGCGGGTGCGGGTGATCTCGTCGTCGTCCGGGTCCAGCTGCTTGTGCAGGAGCACGAAGCGGGTGACCCGGATCGACTCGGGCAGGTCCTCGTTGGCCCGCGTCGTCTCCTCGGCGATCAGGTCGTAGACCTCCGGCTTGGCAGCCAGGTCCGTGTATGTCGTGTAGCTGAGCCGCTCGTGCTCGGCCCAGCTGCCGACGGTGGCCGGGTCGAGCGTGATGAGGGCGGTCATGCCGCCGGCGTCGCCCGGCTCGCCGGAGGGGGCGAAGACGACGGCCTCCTCGACGTAGGGGCTGAACTTGAGCTTGTTCTCGATGAAGGCGCTGGAGTAGCGGGTGCCGTCCGGGGCGGTGAGCACGTCCTTCTGCCGGTCGATGACGACCAGGTGGCCCCGCTCGTCGAGGTAGCCGGCGTCGCCGGTGTGCAGCCAGCCCTCCTCGTCGACGGTCTGGGAGGTGGCCTCGGGGTTGCGGTGGTAGCCGCGGAAGACCGACGCGGAGCGCAGCAGGATCTCGCCGTCGTCGCTGATCCGCAGGTCGGTCCCGGCGATCGGGGTGCCGACGGTGTTGAACGCGACGTCGTCGTCGCGGTGCACGACCGCGATGCCGCAGATCTCGGTCTGGCCGTAGATCTGCTTGAGGTTGACGCCGATCGCGTGGAAGAAGCGGAAGACGTCCGGCCCCAGCGGCGCGCCGCCGGTGTAGCAGCGCTTGATCCGGGCCAGGCCGAGCTGGTCGCGCACCGGGCGGGTGGCCACCTGGTCGGCGACCAGGTGCGCCAGCCGCAGCCCGAGACCGGGCTTGCGGCCGGTGACCCGGAGGTTGGCGACCCTGTCCCCCACGTCGTAGCCCCACCCGAAGACGGACCGCTTGAGCCGGCCGGCCTCGTCGATGCGGACCTGGACCTCCGAGAGCATCGACTCCCAGATCCGCGGCGGGGAGAACATCACGTCCGGGCCGATCTCGCGCAGGTCGCTGCGCTGGGTGGCCGAGTCCTCGGGGAAGGACAGCGTCATGCCGCGGGTCAGGCCGCAGGCGACCGCGAGCATCTGCTCGCCGATCCAGGCGAAGGGCAGGAAGGAGACGTAGCGGTCCTTCGGCCCGATCGGGTCGACGTCGGTGAGGTGCTCGCCCATCGCGAGCAGGTTGGCGTGGGACAGCTCGCCGAGCTTGGGCTTGGAGGTGGTGCCCGAGGTGGTGCAGATGACGGCGATGTCGTCGGGGCTGCCGGCGTCGACCTGCTCGTCGTACCAGCCGGGGTGCGCCTCCCCCCACGCGCGGCCGGTGGCCTCGAGGTCGGTGAAGTCCATCAGCCACGGGTCGTCGTAGGACTCCAGGCCGTGCGGGTCGTAGTAGACGACGTGCTCGACGGCCAGCGGGTCCTCGCCCTCGGCGGGCTCGCGGCCGGCCTCGTCCTCGCGCAGCCGGAGCAGCTTGTCGACCTGCTCCTGGTCCTCGGCGACGACGACCCGGGCGGCGGCGGTGGTGAGGATGTGGCGCAGCTCGTCGCCGATCGAGGTGGGGTAGATCCCGACGACCGCGGCGCCGATCGACTGGGCCGCGACCTCCGCGATGAGCCACTCGGGCCGGTTGTCGCCCAGGACCGCGACGATCTCGCCGCGCCGGACGCCGAGCGAGGCCAGGCCGTGGGCGGTGTCGCGGACGCGCTCGGCGTAGCCGGCCCAGGTGATCGGCTGCCAGATGCCGTACATCTTCTCCTGCATCGCCACGTCGTCCGGCCGGGTCGCGGCGAGGTCGCGCAGCAGCCGCGGGAACGTCGACGACCGGGGGGACCCGCCCCCCGTCGACCCTCCGGAGTCCCCGGCAGCCGTGGCCACGGTGGTCTCAGCCATGGGCGGCCTCCTGCCCCTCGGCGGCCCGCTCGACGAGCTCTGCCGCGTGCCGGTCCGCTCCCAGGTAGGCCTCGATGACGGCGGGGTCGGCCTTGACCTCGTCCGGGGTGCCGTCGGCGATGAGCCGGCCGAAGTCCAGGACGCTGACCCGGTCGGAGATGTCCATGACGACGTTCATGTCGTGCTCGATGAGGACCACGGAGACGCCGGCCAGCTCGTGCACGTCGAGGACGTAGCGGGCCATGTCCTCCTTCTCCTCGGCGTTCATGCCGGCCATCGGCTCGTCGAGGAGCAGCAGGGTGGGCTGGATGCACAGGGCGCGGCCGAGCTCCACGCGCTTCTGGATGCCGTAGGCCAGCGAGCCGACCGGCTGGTTGCGGTGCGCCTGGAGCTGGAGCAGGTCGATGACCTCCTCGACCAGGTGGCGGTGCTCGATCTCCTGCCTGCGGGCCGGGCCGAACCACAGCATGGAGGCCAGCACGGAGTGCTTCATGTGGATGTGCCGGCCGAGCATGAGGTTCTCCAGCACCGACAGGTGGGCGAAGAGCTCGATGTTCTGGAAGCTGCGGGCCACGCCGAGCCGGGCCACCTTGTAGGGCGGCAGCTGGGTGAGCAGGTGCTGGCCCTCGGGGACCGAGCGGCCCTCCTCGTCCTCGCCGCCGCCGGTGTGCAGGCGGATCTGCCCCTCCTGCGGGTGGTAGATGCCGCTGATGCAGTTGAGCAGCGAGCTCTTGCCGGCGCCGTTGGGACCGATGATGGCGTGGACGTCGCCCTGGGTGATGGTGAAGGAGACGTCGGTGAGCGCCTTGACGCCGCCGAAGCGCAGGGAGACGTCGTCCACCTCGAGCAGGGGCCGCCCCTGCGGGCGGCTGCTGCCGTTCAGCGAATGCTGGTAGGCCCGGGTCAGCACGTGGGCTCTCCTGCCGGTCGTCGATGATCGAAGGACGGACCTGAGAGTACGTTTTCACTATCTGGAAATCAAGGGTTTGGAGCCGGAAAGTTTGACCGCATGTTGATAGAGGGTGTCGTGTGGTGGAAGATGGCCCCATGGCAGCGGTCGACGACAGGGCGGACGGGGCGGCCCGGGGAGGCCTCGGGACCGTCCGCAACGCGGTGGCGCTGCTCGAGCTGCTCAGCGAGGGGCCGGCCTACCAGCAGCTGACCGACCTGGCCGAGCGCAGCCGCTTCTCGATCCCCACCGTGCACCGGCTGCTGCGCTCGCTGGTGCTGGCCGACCTCGTCGTGCAGGACCCGCGCTCCTCGCGCTACGCGCTGGGGCCGGAGCTCACCCGCCTCTCCAGCCACTACCTGGCGCGGCTGCCGCTGCTGGGCGCCCTCACCCCCTACCTCACCCAGCTGCGCGACCAGCTCGGCGCGACCGTGCACGTCCAGACGCTGGTGCGCGGCGAGGTGGTCTACGTCGACCGGGTGGACGGGGACGACCGCGGCCCCTACCGGGACACCCACCGGGTCCACCCGGCCCTGGAGACGGCCGGCGGCCGGCTGCTCGCGGCCCGCGCCGAGGAGACCGAGTGGCGGCGCGCGCTGGACCTCGGCGACGACGGGCTGGCCCAGCTGGCGGACAGGTCGCGCAAGGACTGGGCGGTGGCCGACCACCTCGCGCTGGCGCCGGAGGACCCGATGCTGCCGGCCGAGGTCGCCGTGCCGGTGCTCGACGGCGAGGCCGCCACCGTGGCCGCGCTCTCGGCCAACGTCGAGGACGCCGACGACGAGGCGGCCGTCGCCCGGGTCGCGGCCCACCTGGGACGCGCCGCCCGCGCCGCCGGAAGGACGCTCGGGCATGGTTGACGACCTGCGCCACGCCCTGCCCACGCCCCTGCCGGGGCTGACCGCTCCTCCGCCCCTGGATGCCTGGACCGAGGTGACCGAGCAGCTGGGGCTGCTCACGCCGTACACCTCGCTGTGGGAGGAGGGCGAGTGCTCGGGGCGGTGGATGAGCGGCGCCGAGATCAACCTGTCCGTCTCCTGCGTCGAGCGGCACCTGCCCGCGCGCGGCGACCAGGTGGCCCTGCTCTGGGAGGGCGAGCCGGGCGACCGGCGGAGCCTGACCTACGCCGAGCTGCACGAGCAAGTCGTCACCCTCGCCCGGTCGTTGCGCGCGATGGGCGTGGGCGTCGGCGACCGGGTGGGCCTGCACCTGGGCTGGCTGCCCGAGACCGTCGTGGCGATGCTGGCGTGCGCGCGGATCGGTGCGGTGCACACGGTGCTGCCCGCTCCCCTGCCGCCGGAGCCGCTGGCCGACCGGCTTGCGCTCCTCGACCTCAAGGTGCTCTTCACCCAGGACGGGGCCTGGCGTCACGGCACGGTCCTGCCGCTCAAGGCGCGCGCCGACGAGGCGATGCTGGCCGCCGGCGGCATCGAGCACACGGTCGTCGTGCGGCGTACCGGGATGGACGTGCAGTGGTTCGAGGGCGACCGGTGGCTGCACGACCTGATGGCCACGACCCGGCCGGGCCAGGACGGCGGCGGCGGGGAGGCGGTGGCGCTGCCGGTCGACCACCCGGTGGCCACGGTCCCGCTGGCGACCCGCGGCGGGCAGCCGGTCTCGGTCGTGCACGGCAGCGGCACGATGCTTGCCGGGGCGGTCGCGGTGCACCGGCACCTGTCGACGGGCGGTCCCTTCTGGTGCGCGGGCGACATCGCGTGGGCGGTGACGCAGTTCCACGGGATCTACGGGCCGCTGGCCTGTGGCGACCCGGCCGTCATGTACGAGGGCACACTCGACGTCCCCACCCACCAGCGCGCCTGGGACATCATCCGCAGGTACGGCGTGGAGGTCCTGCTCACCTCCCCCTCGGTGGTGCGGACCGTGCGCGGCTGGGCCCGCGAGATGCCCCAGGTGGCGGCCATCCCGAGCCTGCGCCGGGTGGCCACCGCCGGCGAGCCGGTCGACGAGGAGGTCGCCGCGTGGATGCGCGGGGCGTTCGGCGCCGACGGGCTCGAGGTCGGCGACGCGTGGGGCCAGCTGGAACTGGGCGGGATCGTGCGGATCACCGGGCTGTCCGACGCGCCGCCCCTGCCCGAGACCGGTCTGCAGATCGTCGACCACGACGGCGAGCCGGTGCAGGTCGGCGAGGAGGGCGAGGTCGTGCTCACCCGGCCCTGGGCGGGGACCATGGTCGGGGTCGAGGGCGACGCGGCCGACGCAGCCGTGTCGCACTGGACGCGGCACCCCGGCGTCTACGCCACCGGCGACCTGGCCAGCTGCGACGAGGACGGGCACGTGGACTTCCTGGGCCGCACCGACGACGTGGTCTCCGTCTCCGGCCAGCTCGTGTCGCTGCGCGAGGTGCGCGAGGTGCTCAGCGACCACCCCTACGTCGCCCGGGCAGACGTCACCTGGCGCAAGGACACCGAGCTGGGGCGCGCGCTCGTGGCGGCGGTGACGCTGTCCGGGGCCGCCCGCGGCGTCGGTGACCCGTCCGACGACGCCGCCCTGGACGCCATCGCGGTCGAGCTCATGGACGCGGTGCGCGAGGTGCTCGGCGGCCTGGCCCGTCCGCGCGCCCTGCTGGTCGTGGACCGTTTCGGCGACGAGCTCGGCCGCCGTGAGCGCGCCCGCGCGATCGCCACCCTGGCCACGCCCGACCGGCACGGCGCGCCCCGGTCGGTCACCTGGGAGCAGGTGCTGGCAGCCGCCGGCCACCCGGTCGGCTAGTGTCCTGCGCCGGTAGTTCGTTGAAGAAGTCTGCCGAGTGAGGCGAGGATCTCTTCTGCGGTCTTGGTCCAGATGAAGGGCTTGGGGTGCTCG
>QEUR01000323.1 GCA_003577095.1 Acidobacteriota bacterium | reverse complement strand
CCCGCCTCGAGGACGAGGCGACGCACCCGTCCGGGGTGGTCGATCGCCAGCTGCAGGACGACATTGCCCCCCGCCGACCAGCCGAGGGCGTCGACGGGACCCTCGACGCCCGTCGCGTCCAGCAGGGCGGCGAGGTCGTCGGAGAGGTCGGCCACGCCCCGGGTGGCGTCGATCGTGGCGCGCTCGGAGTCGCCGTAGCCCCGGAAGTCCGGCGCGAGGAGGTGGAAGTCGCCGGCCAGGTCGGCCATCAGCTCCTCGAAGAAGACGGAGGAGCTGACGTTGCCCTGCACGAGCACGAGCGTCGGCGCGGACGGGTCCCCCGCCTCGCGGACGAAGGTGTTGAGACGGTCGGTCTGGACGTGGCGGGCCTCGATGCTCATGCCCGGCATCCTGCCACCCGGGGCCGACGGGCGGGGCCCGGCCGGCACCGGACCGGCCGGTCACGTCTGTCTGACCCACGACGCGGGTCAGACAGACGTCGCCCGCGCCTCACTGCGCGCGGCTGGCCACCACGTCGACGAAGACCTGTGGCAGCTCGCGCGGGTCGCGCAGGACGAGCGACTCTCCCCCGGCGGCCAGTGCCATCGTCGGTAATGCCGATCAGCGCGGTCTTCGCCGCCTGCCGGGTCAGCTCGATTCGCGTCGTGTCCACACCGACCACGACACCCATGGAGCCCGAGATGTCGATCAGGGTCGTCCCACCGTCGACGGCGCCGCGCCTCAGCAGCTGGGCGCCGATCGCCCCGACCATCACGGCCCCTGCGCCGAGCACGGAGCCGAGCGGCCTGGCCACGTAGGGCGCGACGTGCGCGGAGGCCTCTTCGAGGGTGCACCAGTGGACCGCCCGCAGCTCGCTCGGCTGGAGCGTGGCCCGCCCGGCCAGGTCCGGGTGCGCACCCAGGTCGAAGACGAGCAGGAGCGCGTCGGTCCACTGCTTGTAGGGCGGCAGCCAGTCGACCGCGACCAGACCGCCGACGGGCAGGTCGAGGCCGAGCTCCTCACGGACCTCCCGCTGCAGCGAGACGACCGGGGACTCGGCCGGCTCGGCGACGCCGCCGACGAGGTCCCAGTCCTTCTTGTAGGTCAGCTCGCACAGCAGCACCCGCCCGGCCCCGTCGGTGACCAGGCCCTGCACGATCAGGCGCTTGGTGGGCAGCGAGGCGTCGAGCATCGCCAGGAAGGCCTCGTGGGTCCCCGGCGCCGGGTCGTCCCGGAGGCGCGCCATCCGCAGGGCGTCCACGGGTATGCCGTCCGCCCCCGTCGCCCGTCCCCTCGCCACCCCCTCGGGCCGCAGACCCGCGCGCTGGAGCACGCGGCGCAGCTCGACCTGGTCGCGCGGGACCTCCGCCTCGACGCGGTGGTGCCCGGCGGCGAAGGCCCGCTCGACCACGGCGAGCACCACCCGCGCGGCCGCGTCCAGGTCCGCCCCGGGGCCGGCGCGACGGGCCGGGCCCGCCGCGGCGAGGATGTCCGCCGCCTCACCCGTGGCCGACGCGCCGGGAAGGTCGAGGTGCTCGAGACCGACCAGGCCCACCACCCCGGGCCCCTCGGACCGCATCTGGGCGCGGACCCGGCCCGACGCCATACCCGACCCCGTCACGGACGCCGTCAGACGTGCCGTCGGCTGGTGACGACGCGGAACCGGTTGGCGACGAAGGCCGCGTCGGCGTAGGCCGCGTTGGCCGCCGGGTTGGCGCCGGTGCCGTGCAGGTCCGAGAAGGCCGCGGTCTGGTTGACGAAGATCTGGCCGGTGAGGTTCTCCGACAGCGCGACACCGGCCTCGGCCGCCGCCTCGCGCGCGTCCTCGAGGACCTCCTCGTCGGTGGAGTAGACGGCCGCGGTCATGCCGCCGTGCTCGCGGACGGTGTCGGCGAAGATCCTCAGCGACTCGGCGGTGTCGTCGGTGCTGATGACGAAGGCGACCGGCCCGAAGCACTCCTGGGTGTAGGCCTCCGCGTCGTCGGCGTCGACCGCGACCAGGCCGGGCGTGCGCACGACCGCGTCGGGGTAGCTCGGGTGGGTGACCGGACGCGTGTCGAGCGCGACGGTGCCGCCCAGCCGCTGGGCGAGCGCGGGCAGGTCGGTGGCGCGGCCGCGGACGTCGTCGTTGACGGTGGCGCCGAGGATCTCCACGGCGCGGGCGTCGTCGGCGGTGAAGCGGGTGATCGCCTCGCCGAGCCTGGCCGTGAACTCCGCGGCGGTCAGGTGGCCCTCGTCGGTCGCGACGCCGGTGCGGGGGACGTAGACGTTCTGCGGGGCGGTGCACATCTGGCCGGAGTAGAGCGAGAAGGAGAAGGCCAGGTTGCCGAGCATCCCCCTCAGGTCGTCGGTGGAGTCCACGACGACGGTGTTGAGGCCGGCCTTCTCGGTGTAGACCAGCTTGCCCAGCGCCCCCGCCTCGGTCTCCAGCCAGCGGCCGAAGCCCGGACCGCCGGTGTAGTCGATGATCCTCACCGCGGGGTCGAGCGCCAGGTCCTTGGCGAGGGTCCCGCCGTCGTCCTCGGCCGCCAGCTGCACGAGCGCCCTGTCGAAGCCCGCCTCGGCCAGCACGTCGCGCGCGGTCGCGACGGTGATCGCCAGCGGCAGCACCGCCCGTGGGTGCGGCTTGACGACCACCGGGTTGCCGGTGGCCAGGCTGGCGAAGAGCCCCGGGTAGGCGTTCCACGTGGGGAAGGTGTTGCAGCCGATGACGAGCGCGACGCCGCGCGGCACGACGCGGTAGTCCTTCTGCATCCGGATCGGCTCGCCCTTGGCCGGCTTCTCCCAGGTGACGGACGCCGGTATGCGGTGCTGCTCCTCGAGCGCGGCGACGACCGCCTCGAGCGCGCGGTCCTGGGCGTGGGGCCCGCCGGCCTGGAAGGACATCACGAACGGCTGGCCGCTGGTGTGCATGACCGCGTGCGCCATCTCGTGGGAGCGCGCGTTGATCCGGTCGACGATCTCCACGCAGACCGCGGCGCGCACGTCGGGGCCGGCGTCGCGCCAGGCGGGCATCGCCGCCTGCGCGGTCGCGAGCGCGGCGGGGACGTCCAGGCGGGGGTAGCGCACGCCCAGGGTCGGCCCGTAGGGGCTGACCTCCGAGCCGACCGTGTCGCCGGTCGAGGGTTGGTCGGCGAGCGCGCGGAAGTCGGTGTTGAGGCTCGCCTCGTGCGCGGTCTGGCCGTCCTGCGGTGCGTTCTCGCCGTAGACCCGCGGGCTGGGCGACTCGGGGTAGCGGCTGTAGTAGCTCCGCTCGCGCAGCGCCTGCGCCGCGGTCTCCAGGGTCTCCCG
>QEUR01000322.1 GCA_003577095.1 Acidobacteriota bacterium | reverse complement strand
GCCGGGCAGGTGCAGGACCTGGCCGACGTAGATGATGCGGGTGTCGCGCAGCCCGTTGGCCTTGGCCAGGGCCGCCACCGTCGTGCCGTGCCGCACGGCGATGTGGGACAGCGTGTCCCCCCGGCGGACCGTGACGGCGCCGCCCCTGCCGGAGCCGGAGCCGCGGGGCGTGGGGGCCTTGGCCGAGCTGCCCGGCGGGGGAGCGGTGACCGCCGAGCCGCCCTTGCCGGGGACGACCAGCGTGGTGCCGGGGAGGATCCAGCGGCCGCCGTCGCGCAGGCCGTTGGCCCGCACGATCGACTGGGGCGAGACCCCGTAGCGCGCGGCGATGCCGTAGACCGTGTCGCCCGAGCGCACGGTGTGGGACCCGGCGGAACGGGCGAGCAGGAGCTCCGAGCTGTGCAGCGCGGTGGGCACGTAGGCGGCGGTGGGCAGGTCTGGGGGCGGCATCGCCGCGAAGAGCGGGCTCACGGTTGGGCAACCTCCGGGGGGCCGTGGCAGGGGGCAGGACGGGACGTGCGCCGTGGCGGTTGTGACTGGTGATGAGCAGTCGCGCCACTGAGGCAGAAGGGACAGTACCGCCTGGCGACGGTCCGCACCAGTCGTACGGCGTGTCGGACCTGGAAATGTGAGGAGGCATGTGGTAATGACACGCGTGTTATTCACGTCCGGGTCGGTCCTTGCCGGTCGGTCCGGCGCGCTGCAGCCGCGCCGCGCCCTGTGCTTGACTTGCTCACGTGGTAGCTGACCAGGAGTCCGACCCCGTCGAGTGGCTGACCGTCCCCGAGATCATGGAGCGCACCGGCGCGAGCCTGCCGGTCGTCAAGCGCTGGCTCCAGGACCGCGAGCTGGTCGGTGTGCGGCGTGGGGAGAACAAGGCGGTGATGGTCCCGGCGTCCTTCCTGCTCGAGGACGGCCCGGTGCCCTCGCTGCGCGGCACGGTGACGGTGCTCTCCGACGGCGGTTTCTCCGACGCCGAGATCGTGGACTGGCTGCACGAGCCGGACGAGACGCTCCCCGGCGGCAGCGCCGTGGCCTCGCTGCGGTCCGGCGCCAAGACCGAGGTCCGGCGCCGCGCCCAGGAGGTCGCCCTCTAGCGACCGCCCCCGCGGCGCCGACCCCTCCCCGTGGGGTCAGGTCTGCCGGTCGGTGCAGATCGCCACGAGCCCGTCCAGGGCCGCACGGCCGTCGTCGGTGAGGCCCTGGGCCTCCGCCAGGGCCGCGCGCGCCGAGGCGGCGCCGGCGTCGATCATCTCCTCGGTTCGGGCGAGCGCACCGGAGGACTCGATGAGCCGACGGCACTGCTCGACGGTGGTGTCGTCGAGGTCCGGGTCGCCCAGGCTGGCGGCCAGCAGCTCCACGCCGTCGGGGTCGGCGAGCTCGAGGGTGTGGGCCACCAGTGCGGTGTGCTTGCCCTCGCGCAGGTCGTCGCCCGCCGGCTTGCCGGTGTGCTCCGGGTCGCCGAAGACGCCGAGCACGTCGTCGCGCAGCTGGAAGGCCTCGCCCAGGCTCGTGCCGTAGCGCGACAGCGCCCCGAGGGTGGCCTCGTCCGCCCCGGCGGCGCGCGCGCCGATGAGCAGCGGCTGCTCGACGGAGTACTTGGCGCTCTTGTAGCGGATCACCCGGCGCGAGCGCTCCAGCCGCTCGGCGTAGCCCAGCTCGCCCCAGCCCAGCGCCCCCTCGAGCATGTCGAGGAACTGCCCGCCCATGAGCTGGGTGCGCATCCGGTCGAACTCCGGGCGCGCGCGCTCCAGGGCCTCCTGCGGCAGGCCGCTGGTGGAGAAGATCTCGTCGGTCCAGTTCAGGCAGAGGTCGCCGGCCAGGATGGCGGCGGCGTGCCCGAAGCGCGCGGGGTCGCCGTTCCAGCCGTAGCGGGCGTGGGTGGCGGCGAAGGCCCGGTGCGCGGTGGGCCGGCCGCGGCGCAGGTCGCTGTTGTCCATCACGTCGTCGTGCAGCAGCGCGGCGGCCTGGAAGACCTCCATCGAGGAGGCGGCCCGCACGGCCGCGTCGTCGTCGGGCCCGCCCAGCGCGCGCCAGCCCCAGTAGAGGAAGGCCGCCCGCAGCCGCTTGCCGCCGGCCAGCAGCTCGGCGACGGCGTCGACGAGCGGGCCCATCGGCTCGCCGAGCTCGGCGAGCACCTCGCGCTGGCGGGCGAGGTGGGCCTCGAGGGCCTGCTGCACACGGGGGCGCAGGTCGACGCCGTCCAGCGGATGGGCGTACGTCACGGGACCTCCTGGGCTCGGCGGTGGCGTCCGTCCGAGCCTACCCGCGCCGGACCGGGGCCCGGGCCATCCCCTCCCTGGCCCGGACCCGCGACCATCCTGCCCGTTCCGGGTCCGGTGACCTGCAGGTTTTCCACAGGGAGCAGGCAGGGGTTGAGGTTGTCGGTGGGGACTCGTACATTTGTCTGTATCGAACACCGGTTCGAACGACATGGAGGGAGAGAGGGATGAGCAGGCGCTACCAGGACCCGGTCGAGGTCCAGGCTCGGACCCCGGCGCCGGCGCGCGGCCACCGCCGTCGACG
>QEUR01000321.1 GCA_003577095.1 Acidobacteriota bacterium | reverse complement strand
GCTGGTCCTCGTCGTCGGCGGGCCTCCGGTTGAGCGCGTGGTCGCGCTCGACCTCCATGGAGCCGGCGTGGGCCAGCAGCAGCGCGATGTTGGGCAGGAAGACCGAGGCGGTCTCCCCGCGGCGGCGGGCGCGGACGAAGCGGCCGACGGCCTGGGCGAAGAACAGCGGCGTGGAGGTGGAGGTGGCGTAGACGCCGACGCACAGCCGGGGCACGTCGACGCCCTCGGAGACCATCCGCACCGCGACCATCCAGCGCGAGGTGCCGGCGGCGAACTCCTCGATCCGCTCGGAGGCGCCCGCGTCGTCGGAGAGCACGACGGTGGGGCGCTCCCCGGTGATCTCGTGCAGCTGCCGGGCGTAGGCCCGTGCCGAGGACCGGTCGGTGGCGATGACCAGGCCGCCGGCGTCCTCGACGTGCCGGCGCACCTCGCCCAGCCGCTTGTCGGCGGCCCGCAGGACGCTCGGCACCCAGTCGCCGGCGGGGTCGAGCGCGGTGCGCCAGGCCTGCTTGGTGACGTCCTTGGTCAGCTGCTCCCCCAGGCGGGCCTCGAGCTCGTCGCCGACCCTCGTCCGCCAGCGCATGGTCCCGCCGTAGGAGAGGAAGAGCACCGGACGCACCACCCCGTCCCGGAGCGCCTCGGCATACCCGTAGGTGTAGTCCGCCGACGAGCGCAGGATCCCCTCCTCGTCCATCTCGTAGCGGACGAACGGGATCGCGGCCGTGTCGGAGCGGAACGGGGTGCCCGTCAGCGACAGCCGGCGGGTGGCCGGCTCGAAGGCCTCGCGGACCGCCTCACCCCAGGACAGCGCGTCCCCGCCGTGGTGGACCTCGTCGAGGATGACCAGGGTGCGGGCGGCCTCGGTGCGGGCGCGGTGGAGCAGCGGCTTGCTCGCGACCCCCGCGTAGGTCACCGCGATGCCGTCGAAGTCGCGCCCGTGCCGGCCCTGGCCGTTGGTGAAGCGCGGGTCGATCCGGATGCCCACGCGGGCGGCGGCCTCGGCCCACTGGACCTTGAGGTGCTCGGTCGGCGCCACGACCGTGATCCGCTGCACCTCCCCGCGGTCGAGCAGCTCGGTGGCCACCCGCAGCGCGAAGGTGGTCTTGCCGGCCCCCGGCGTGGCTACCGCGAGGAAGTCACGCGGACGCTCGGCCAGGTAGCGCTCCAGCGCGGCGGCCTGCCAGGCTCTCAGCTTGCCGGCGGTTCCCCACGCTGCTCGCTCCGGGTAGGCGGGTGGGAGGTTGGAGGCGGCAGACGTCGACATGGCCGGACCAGTGTAGGTGGCCGCACCGACGGTCCCGGCGCGGGCGTGCCGGTGCGTCGGAGGGGTCCGTCACGGCCTGCGCCGCG
This sequence comes from Acidobacteriota bacterium, assembly GCA_003577095.1. Lineage (GTDB taxonomy): Bacteria > Actinomycetota > Actinomycetes > Actinomycetales > Dermatophilaceae > Ornithinicoccus. The sequence goes on along the minus strand of QEUR01000321.1, from coordinate 1,207 downwards.
GGCGTCTCAGCCCTGGTCGCCGCCCCCGGTGCCGGAGCCTCCGGAGCCTCCGTCGCCGCCGTCCTGCGGCTCGCGGAGGCCGTCGTAGATCTCCTTGCACATGGGGCAGACCGGGAACTTCTGCGGGTCCCGTCCCGGCACCCAGACCTTGCCGCACAGGGCGATGACGGGGTTGCCGGTCATCGCGCTCTCGAGGATCTTCTCCTTGCGCACGTAGTGGGAGAAGCGCTCGTGGTCGCCCGGCTCCGACAGGTCGTGCTCGACCCGGGTGTCCTCGCGCTCCAGCAGCGCGGTCTGGGTCTGGGGGCCGCTCGGTGCCTCCGGCGCGTCGAGCGGCTGGTCGGACATGCGGACGGACGACATGCCCCCAGTGTAGGACGCGGCGCGCCGGGGACGGGTGCTCGTCGGTGCTAGTTGCGCTCCGGCTCAGAGGTCCAGGTCGTCACCAGCGACAGGCTGTTGCGCTGGCGGAGGAGGACCTCGCGCCACAGGTCGTCGGTGCCGTCGTGGAAGGCGTCCCTCGGCTCGCGGGGCAGGACGAACCAGGCACCCTGGGCGATCTCGCCGTCGAGCTGCCCGGCGGACCAGCCGGCGTAGCCCACGAAGATCCGGAAGGCGGCCAGCTCGGGCACCACCAGGGGCGCCGGGGCGTCGAGATCCACCAGGCCGATGCCGCCGAAGAGCAGCTGGGTGCCGAGCGGGGAGTCCTCCTTGCCGTGGCCGGGCACACTGACCAGCCCCATCGCCGTGTCGGTCCCGACCGGGCCGCCCTGGAAGAGCACGCCGGGGGCGGTGACGAACGGCTGCCAGTCGGGCAGCACCACGCTCACGGCGGCGTCGAGGGGCCGGTTGAGGACCAGCCCGTGCGCACCGTCCTCGTCGTGGTGGAGGACGAGGACGACGGTGCGCTCGAAGACGTCGCCGGTGAGCGGCGTCGCCACGAGCAGCCGCCCGGTCACGCTCTCGCCCGCCGGCGCTCCGCGTCCGCCGTTCTCGGTCATCTCCCCATCATGGACGACGCCGCCGCGAGCGCACGCCGGGTGGCTACCCCGACCGCTCGCGGGAGGCCCGGAGGAACCTGCCCGCGAGCAGCCAGCCCGCGCCGACGCCGACGAGGTCGGCCACCGCGTCCCAGGGGTCCAGCTGCCGCACGGGCGCCACGAGGTGCTGGAGGGGCTCGCTGACCACGGCGTGCACGACGAGCAGG
>QEUR01000320.1 GCA_003577095.1 Acidobacteriota bacterium | reverse complement strand
CCAGGTCGCGCCCGCGGAGTGGGCGCCCTTCGCGGAGGAGGACTTCGCGGCATACCCGATGCTCGTCAAGGGCTACATCGGTCCCAAGGTGCTGGGCTCGGAGCGGGCCTCCGGGATCCGCTACCTGCTCGACCCCTCGGTCGCCGAGGGCTCGGCCTGGGTGACCGGCGCCGACGAGCACGGCAAGCACGTCTACGACCTGGTGCTCGGCCGCGACTTCACCGCCGACGGCACGATCCAGGCCGCCGAGATCCGCGAGGGGGACCCCAGCCCGGACGGGGCCGGTCCGCTCACGCTGGCGCGCGGGATCGAGATGGGGCACATCTTCCAGCTGGGCCGCAAGTACGCCGAGGCGCTGGACCTGAAGGTGCTGGACGAGCACGGCAAGCTGGTCACCGTGACGATGGGCTCCTACGGGGTGGGCGTCTCCCGCGCGGTGGCCGCCGTCGCGGAGGCGACCCACGACGACCTCGGGCTGTGCTGGCCCCGCGAGCTGGCGCCCGCCGACGTGCACGTCGTGGCCACCGGCAAGGACCAGGCGGTCTTCGACCACGCCGAGCTGCTCGTCGGCGACCTGGAGGCCTCCGGGCTCTCGGTCATCTACGACGACCGCGCCAAGGTGAGCCCCGGCGTGAAGTTCAAGGACGCCGAGCTCCTCGGCGTGCCCACGATCGTCGTCGTCGGCAAGGGCCTGGAGCAGGGCACCGTCGAGGTCAAGGACCGTCGCACCGGCGAGCGCCGCGACGTCCCGGTCGGACGCGCCGTCGGCGAGATCCTGGCCGAGATCCGCGGGTGATCGAGGTCCTCGGCCCTCGTCGTCCGGACCGATCAGACGTCCGGGCGCAGGCCACCTGAACGAGGCCACTGCCCAGGACTCACAGCGCACCCACGGACGCCGCACAGCACCAGCGCAGGACGAGGACCGATCGTTGGGGCATGAGCACCTCGGTCCGACCCGTCGGCTCCGCCCGTCCGGCGGTCCCCGTAGCGCTGCCGAGGGCGCGCCGCCGTCGCCCCGGGCCGGTCCCGGCCTGGTGGCGCGACGCCTCGGCGGGCGCTGCCTGGGCGGCCGTCCTGGCCACCGTGACGCTGTGGGTGCACGACGGCGGCGTGACCGGCGTGCCCACCGACCCGATGACCTCGTTCGGCCGCCTCACCGGCCTCCTGGCCTCGGTGCTCATGCTGCTGCAGGTGGCGATCCTCGCCAGGATCCCCTGGGTCGAGCAGGCGTGGGGGCAGGACGGGCTGGCCCGGACGCACCGCTGGGTCGGGTTCGGCTCGTTCTGGCTGATGGTCGCCCACGTGGTGATGATCACCGTCGGTTACGCGGGCGGCTGGGCGGGGGCAGCCGCAGAGCTGGTGTCGCTCGTCCTCGTCCTGCCCGGGATCCTGCTCGCCGTCGCCGGGACGGCGAGCGTGGTCATGGTCGTGGTCACCTCGGTCCGCGCCGCCCGCCGCCGGCTGCGCTACGAGTCCTGGCACCTGCTGCACCTGTACGCCTATCTCGGCGTCGGTCTGGCGCTGCCGCACCAGTTGTGGACGGGAGAGGCATTCACGTCCTCGGCCCCGGCACGAGCCTTCTGGTGGGGCCTGTATGCCGTGGTGGCGGGCCTGGTGCTCATCTTCCGTCTCGCGCTGCCCGCGTGGCGCGCGGTGCGTCACCCCTTGCGGGTCAGCGCCGTCGAACCGGCCGGTCCGGGCGCGACCAGTGTCTACGTGTCCGGGCGCGGCGTGGCCGACCTGCCCGTGCGCGCCGGCCAGTTCTTCGTCTGGCGCTTCCTCGACGGCCCAGGATGGACCCGGGGCAAGCCCTTCTCCCTCTCCGCCGCGCCGACGGCCGACACGCTCCGGTTCACTGCCGAGCACGTGGGGCAGGGCAGCCTGCGCACCGCCGGCCTGCGCCCCGGCACCCGGGTCGTGCTCGAAGGTCCCTTCGGTCGCCTGCACGAGGGCGTCCGCACGCGCCGCAAGGTGCTGCTCCTCGGCTCGGGGATCGGCATCGCCCCGCTGAGGGCGCTCCTCGAGGACCTCGAGCAGGCGCCGGGCGAGGTGACGGTGGTGCACCGCGCGAGCGACCGGGACACCGCCCTGCTGCGGGAGGAGCTGGCGCAGCTGGCCCGGGACCGTGGCGCCACCTACGTCCTGCTCGACGGGCCGCGCGCCGGTGACGGGCGCGTCGCGCCGGCCGCCTACGCGCACCTCAGCGACCACGAGCTGTTCCTGCAGCTGGTGCCCGACGTCGCCGACCACGAGGTCTACCTGTGCGGCAGCCCCGGTTTCATGGCGGCCGCTCAAGCGCTGCTCGCCGACCTCGGCGTACCCCCGCAGTCCGTCCACGCCGAGCTGTTCGCCTACTAGAAAGGCCAGCACATGCGACGCATCACCCTGTGGCTCCTGTCCACCGTGTCCGCCCTCGTGCTCCTGCTCAGCTACCACACCTCGCTGCCCGGGCGGGCGGGCACGGTCGCGGTGGCGGGGGTGTCGCCGGGGCCGCAGAGCTCCCTCCCGGGCTCGACGTCCCCGGGCACCTCGTCGGGCGCACCCCCCGCCTCCGGCGA
>QEUR01000319.1 GCA_003577095.1 Acidobacteriota bacterium | reverse complement strand
GAGGCGCTGCTCGCCGGGATCGTGCAGCTGCAGGAGCAGATCGCGGCCGAGACCCCGGGGCGGGCGCGGGCCCGGCACGCCGGCCGGTACGCCGACCGTGCCGTCACCGCGGGCGAGGTCACGCGGGGGCTGGTCGCGCCGCCGCCCGACCCCGCGTGACGACCGGCGTGCAGAACGCCCGGAGAAGGGCCTTCGCGGCGAACTCTAGAGACGGTCTGCACGCCCGTCGTCACCGACGTGCTCAACGCACGCCGCGCACCCGGTGGACGAGCACCGCGCCCACGACGCACAGGCCGCCGGCGAGCAGGTAGAGCCCGGGGTAGCCGCCGAGCCGCAGGAGCGCCACGGCCGCGACGACGGGGGAGAGGGCGTTGGGCAGGACCACGGCCAGGTGCATGACCGCCATGTCCCGTCCCCGGTGCGCGGCGGTGGGCAGCACCTCGTTGATGAGCGCCTGGTCCACGGCCATGTAGACGCCCCAGCTCACCCCGAGCACCACCGCCGCCAGCACGATCACCGGCCACTCCCGGGCGAAGGCCATGATCAGGCAGGCGGCGGCGACGCCGAGGCTCGCGCCGGAGACGAAGGGCAGCCGCCGGTCGACGCGGTCGGACCAGCGGCCGCTCGCCACGCTCGCGACGACCACCGTCCCGGCGTAGATCACCGTGAGCGTCAGCACGCCGCCCTCGGGGTCGGCCAGCCCGACCTCGTCGCGCAGGAAGTAGAGCAGGTAGAAGAGCGCGACCGTGTTGCCGAGCGTGACGAGCAGCCGGGTCACCCACACCCAGGCGTAGTCGGGGTGCTCCCGCGGCGAGGGCACCCACCTCTGCGCAGGGTCGCGGGTGCCGGGCAGCCGGGTGGCCACCACCCGAGGGTCGTCCAGCATCAGCAGGAAGGGCAGGACCAGCACGACCGTCAGCGCGGCCGTGACGAGGTATGCGGTGCGGACCGCCAGCAGGTCGCCGAGCACCGTGCCCAGGACCAGGCCCATCGTGTAGGTGAGGCCGAGCACGCCGGAGACCAGGCCGTACTGCCGGCGCGGCACCTGGTCCGGCGCGACCGCGAGCGAGGCCGTGACGGCGAAGGCGATGAAGAACTGGAAGACCGCCCAGGCGCCGACGAGCACCGCATACCCGGGGGCGAAGCTCATGACCACCAGGGCGAGCGCGGAGACGAGGGTGCCGACCAGGATCCAGGGTCGCCGCCGCCCGAAGCGGGAGGTGGTCCGGTCGGAGAGCACCCCGGCGAGAGGCGTGGAGACGAGGCTGACGAGCCCGCCGACGGCCATGACCACGGCCAGGCGGGCCTCCTTGGCGTCGGGGCTCCACTCGAGCAGCTGGAGCGCGACGAGCAGCTGCGAGGGCGCTGCCCACGCCAGGTTGATGCCGAGGTAGGCCAGGCCGTAGCGACCGACCCAGCCGCCCGTCCTGCGGGGACGGTCGTCGGGCGCGGCGGTGACGACGCCGGCGCCGGTGGCGGTCTCGCTCACGGTCCCACCGGGTAGCTCTGGCCGGCGACGTACTCGTCGTAGGTGGCCCGGGTCACCCCGCCGTCCCGGACGACCGCGGACAGGAACCGGCCGCTGCCGCGCACCGTCCGCTCCTGCGTCCCGTAGTCGAGCGCGACGATCCCGAAGCGCGGCTCCTCGCCCTGGGCCCACTCCCAGTTGTCGACGAAGCACCAGTGGTAGTAGCGCTCGAACGGCAGCCCGCTGCCGGCCATCGCCGCCAGGTGCTCGTGGACGAAGCGGGCGCGGAAGGCGTCGGCCGCGTCGGCGGTGCCGTTCTCGGTCACCCAGATCGGGCCGGGATGACGGGTATGCAGTGCGCGCGCCACCTCGACGAGGCCCTGCGGGTAGACCTCCCACCCGAGGTCGTTGACCGGCACGCCGGGGAAGGTGCCGTCGGCGATGCCGCGCACGGCGCTGCGCGAGTAGTAGTTGAGCCCGAGGTAGTCGTAGTGGCGGCCGGGCACGACGTCGTCCGGCTGCCGGCCGAGCAGCCGCGGGAAGCGGCCGCCGAGCAGGGCGTCGGCGAGCAGGTCCTGGAAGAGCGCCCGGTCGAGGGCGCTCGCGGCGCGGTGCAGCGGGTTGCGCGCCTCGAGCGGGGCGAAGACGCGGGCGTGGTGGGCGAAGCCGACCCTGGCCCCCGGCTGGATCTCGTGGATCAGGTGGTAGGCGCGGCAGTGGGCGACCGCCATGTGCCGCAGCGTGGAGCGCAGCGCCGACCAGGACCGCCGCGCCGGCGGCGCCTCGCCGAAGAGGTGGGCCTGCACGGCATACACGTTGGGCTCGTTGATCGTCACCCAGTCGGTGACCACGTCGTGCAGCGCCTCGACCACCGTCTCGACCAGGCGCAGGAAGAGGTCGGGCGCGTGCGGGGAGGTCCAGCCGCCGAGGCCCTGGAACCAGGACGGCTGGGAGAAGTGGTGGAGCGTGACCAGCGGGACGATCCCGGCGTCGCGGACCGCGGTGATCTCCTGGTGGTAGCGGTCGAGCGCGGCCCGGTCGACCTCACCCGGTCGCGGCTCGATGCGCGACCACTCCACCGACATCCGGTAGGTCTGCAGCCCGAGGTCGGCCAT
>QEUR01000318.1 GCA_003577095.1 Acidobacteriota bacterium | reverse complement strand
GGTTCGTCGCGACGGCGGGCTCCGCCTACGTGCAGCTCGAGGAGGTGCCCGCGACCGCGTGGTGGGGGTCGCTCGTCGTGGGCCTCCCGACCGTCGGGGTGCTCCTCGCGAACAACATCCGCGACCTGTGGACCGACGCGCACCGGCACTGGGTCGAGGCCATGCCGGTCGTGCGGGACTGACGTGCCCGTGCTGCGACCCGTGCGGCGCGAGCTGCTCGCCGGGCCGGTCCTCGACGTCGCGCCGGCGCTGCTGGGGGCGCACGTGAGCGCGCACGGGGTCACCGTCCGCCTCACCGAGGTGGAGGCCTACGCCGGCACCCGCGACCCCGGCTCGCACGCCTACCGCGGCCCGACCCCGCGCACCGAGGTGATGTTCGGCCCGCCCGGTCACCTGTACGTCTACTTCTCCTACGGGATGCACTGGTGCTGCAACGTGGTCTGCGGTCCGGACGGCGAGGCCAGCGCGGTCCTGCTGCGGGCCGGCGAGGTGGTCGGGGGTATGGAGCTCGCCCGCACCCGGCGCGACGCCGGGCGCAGCCGCCCGCACCCCGCCCGCGACCTGGCCCGAGGACCCGCCCGACTGGCCTCCGCGCTCGGGCTGGACCGCGCCGAGGACGGCGCCGACCTGCTGGACCCCGACGGGCCCGTGTTCCTGGAGGTCCTCGAGCAGCACGACCTCCCCGTGCGCAGCGGCCCCCGGGTCGGGGTCTCCGGCGAGGGCGGCGACCCCGGGCGCTACCCCTGGCGCTTCTGGATCGACGGGGACCCGACGGTCTCGGTCTACCGACCGGCCGTGCGCCGGTCGCGGCGGTCTGGCCGGGCCACCGCCCGCGGCGCGTCCTGAACCCCGGACACCCGCACGTAGGCTTGGACCCAGCCCGACGGCATACCACCCACCACAGCGGAAGGATCCCTGCACCGTGACGAACATCCTCGACGAGCTGCAGTGGCGCGGGCTGGTGGCCCAGACCACCGACGAGGCCGCGCTGCGCGAGGCGCTCGACGGCACCGTCACGGTCTACTGCGGCTTCGACCCGACCGCCCCGAGCCTGCACTTCGGCAACCTCGTGCAGCTGGTCCTGCTGCGCCGCCTGCAGCGTGCCGGCCACCGGGTCATCTGCCTGGTCGGGGGCGCCACCGGGCTGATCGGCGATCCGAAGCCCACGTCCGAGCGCACCCTGAAGACCCGCGAGCAGGCGGCCGCCAACGTCGCGCGCATCAAGCACCTGGTGCGGCCGTTCCTCGACTTCGACGGTGAGGGCGCAGCGCTGCTCGTCGACAACCTGGAGTGGACCGCCCCGATGTCGGCGCTGGACTTCCTGCGCGACGTCGGACAGCACTTCCGGGTCAACCAGATGATCCGCAAGGATGCCGTCGCCGCCCGGCTGGCGAGCGAGGAGGGCATCAGCTACACCGAGTTCAGCTACCAGATCCTCCAGGGCATGGACTACCTGCACCTGTACCGCGAGTACGGCTGCACCCTCCAGACCGGCGGGCAGGACCAGTGGGGCAACCTGACGGCGGGGGTCGACCTGATCCGCAAGGTCGAGGGCGCGTCGGTGCACCTGCTCACCACCCCGCTGCTCACCGACGAGGCCGGCAACAAGTTCGGCAAGTCGGAGGGCAACGCGGTGTGGCTGTCCGCGGACATGACCAGCCCCTACGCCTTCTACCAGTACTGGATCAACGTCGACGACGCGTCGGTGGGCACCCTGCTCAAGGTCTTCACCGACCTGGACCGCGAGCAGGTCGCCGAGCTCGAGCAGCAGACGGTCGAGGCGCCGCACCTGCGCACGGCGCAGCGGACCCTGGCCCGCGAGGTCACGACCCTGGTCCACGGCGCCGGGGCGACCGAGCAGGTGGAGGCGGCCAGCAGGGTGCTCTTCGGCAAGGGGGACCCCGCCACCATCGACGCCGGGACCCTGGCCGACGCGACCAGGGAGCTGCCGGGAGCGGAGGTCGCCCCCGGCACCGACGTCCTCCAGGCGCTCGTGGACACCGGGCTGGCCGGCAGCAGGGGAGCGGCCCGCAGGCTGGTGGCCGAGGGCGGCGTGAGCGTCAACAACGTCAAGGTCGCCGACGTCGAGCGCGTGCTCGGCGAGGACGACTTCCTGCACGGCTCGGTGGCCCTGCTGCGCCGCGGTCGGCGGCACCTCGCTGCCGCCCGGAACGGCCGTTGACCTGCCGATTTGTGTGTCGGGCGGACCTCGCCTAGAGTTGTCCCTCGCCACGCCGACAGGGAGGCACGGACACCGCGAGGTGGCCGGTCCCGGGCAGGCGATCCTTCCTCGGAGACTCCGGCACCAGGTGCGGGAGACGGATTTGACTCCGCTCCGAGCGGGAAGTTAAAGTAGAGAAGCCCCCCGAGCACCAGGCGCGAAAGCGCCGGTCTTGAGGTGTGCGTCCGATCCTTGAGAACTCAACAGCGTGTCAGATTATTGATGCCATAGTTTATTTTGTGCTGCCGCGTCGTGCCGTCCCCGGTGGGGCGTGGTGGCTTTTTGTCAGGAATCTGTTCTCTTTGGTAAGAGTTTAGGTTTTTATCGGAGAGTTTGATCCTGGCTCAGGACGAACGCTGGCGGCGTGCTTAACACATG
>QEUR01000020.1 GCA_003577095.1 Acidobacteriota bacterium | reverse complement strand
CACCCGCGGCGAGCTGGTCGAGGACCCTTCGGACCCGGTCGCGAACTGGATCCGTCAGCACGCCGGGGAGCTGGGCGGCGGCTCGGCGCACTGGTTCGTCTTCCTCTACCTCGTCAGCCACGCCGTGGTCAAGATCGTCCTCGTCTGGGCGCTGCTGCGCGACCGGCTGTGGGCCTACCCCTGGATGATCGGCGTGCTCGGCGTCTTCATCGTCTACCAGCTCTGGGTCGTCGCGACCCAGGGGTCCGTGGGCATGGCCCTGCTGACCGTGCTGGACGCCCTGGTGCTGGCGCTGACCTGGCACGAGTGGCACCGGCACCGTGCCCGGCTGCTCAGAGCTCGCCGACGACCGTCCTGAGCACCCGCTCGTCGGCGGCCCCGACGACGGCCCGCGGACGGCTCGTCGGGCCGTAGGGCTCCCCCGTGTCCGTCCCCACCAAGCCGCCGACCTCCCGCACCATGAGCGAGCCGGGGACGTGGTCCCAGGGCATCGTGCCGCGGTAGAGCAGCGCGTCGCACTCGCCGGTCGCGAGCTTGGGGTAGTCGATGCCGCAGCTGACCCAGGTCAGGGCCAGCGGCCCCATCGGGCCGAGCATCGTGCCCACCGCCTGGCGGCGCGAGACCCGCACGTCCCAGTCCTCGGGGCGCTCGGCGGGCTCGCGCCGGGTCACCCGCTCGCCGTCGCGCCACAGTCCGGCGCCGCGCTCGGCGACGTAGGCCGTGCGGTGCTGGGGCTGCCAGATCCAGGCGCGCACGGCCTGGCCGCCGCGCACCTCGGAGACCATCACGGCGTGGTCCGGCGAGCCGTGCACGAAGTTGCGCGTCCCGTCGACGGGGTCGACGGTGAAGGCGTGGTCGGCGCCGCGGAACGCCTCAAGCAGGGACGCGTCCTCGGCATACGCCTCCTCACCCAGGACCAGGGCGTCGGGGTATGCCGCACGCAGTGCCGCGGTGATGATCACCTCGGCCTCCTGGTCGGCCACCGTGACGAGGTCGCCGGGGTGGGTCTTGGACGAGACGTCGCCCTCCTCGAGGGCGCGGAAGCGGGGGTCGATGACCTCCTCGGCGGTCTCCTTCAGGAGCGTCAGGACGGCAGCGGTGTCGAGGGCCACGGCTCCCACCCTGCCACGCGCGCGTCGGCCCGTCCGAGCCGGCCCCGGAGGGGTCCGCGGCCGAAAACCCCTTGCGCGCCCGCAGGAGGAGGTCGCATCCTGGGACGAGTGTGCACGGCATACCCGCCCGTGCCCCGGAAGGAAGGAGTGAGGACATGTCCGACGCTGCCCGCGGCCTCGTGACCGCACCCACCACCCTTCCGACCAGGAGCACCAGTGCACTCTTCGCACCCCCCTGCGGGCGACGCCCGCACTGACCACCGCCCGACCACGGGCGACCTCGACCCGTTCTTCACCTTCGACTACGTCCCGCTCGACGAGCCCGGCGAGGCCGAGACAGACCGGCGGCAGACCACCTACTGGGACGTGGAGCGCGGCGCCCGCGGCCCCGATCCCCGACCGGACTGGGTCGTCGTGGACGCCGGCGCCGTCGACACCGAGCTCGGCGTGCTCAAGACCGGCAAGGAGGCCGACGTCTTCCTGCTGGAGCGCGCCTCCGAGCTGTCCGGCGAGTCGTGCCTGATGGCGGCCAAGCGCTACCGGGACGACCAGCACAGCTCGTTCCACCGCAGCGCCGTCTACACCGAGGGCCGCGGCGTGCGGCGCAGCCGCGACCAGCGTGCCCTGGAGCGCAAGTCCGCGTACGGCCGGCTCGTCGCCTCCGGACGCTGGGCGGCGGCCAAGTGGGAGGCGCTGACGACCGCCTGGTCGGCCGGCATCAGCGTGCCCTACCCGGTCTCGGTGCAGGGCACCGAGCTGCTGATGGAGTTCGTCGGCGCGCCCGACGGCACCGCGGCACCGCGGCTCGCGCAGGCCAGGCCGGACGCCGACCTGCTCGCCCACTGCTGGGAGCAGGTGCGTACCGTCGTCCTCGACCTGGCCGCGCTGGGGTGGGCCCACGGAGACCTCTCGCCCTACAACCTGCTGCTGCAGGGCGAGCTCGTCGTCGTCATCGACCTGCCCCAGATCGTCGACGTCGTCGCCAACCCCCTGGGTCCGGACCTGCTGCACCGGGACTGCGTCAACGTCGCCCGGTGGTTCACCGCGCGGGGGCACGACGCCGACCCGGACGTGCTCTTCGCCGAGGCGGTGGCCCTGGCCATGTGAGCCGCCCGGGCCGTCCCGTCCGCTCAGGCCAGCTCGGCCGTCAGCGTGATCTCGGTGCCGGCCAGCGCCTTGGAGACGGGGCAGCCGGACTTGGCCTGCTCGGCGAGCCGCTGGAAGTCCTCGGCGGAGACGCCCTCGACCTGGCCGCGGACGGTCAGGTGGATCCCGCTGATCGCCGCACCGCCGGTGGTGTCGAAGGTGACGTCCGCCCGGGTGTCCAGCTGCGTGGGCGGGGTGCCGTTCTGGTCCAGGATGTTGGAGAACGCCATCGCGAAGCAGGCGGCGTGCGCCGCGCCGATGAGCTCCTCGGGGTTGGTGGTCGCCTGGCCCTCCTCGGTGCGTGCCTTCCAGCTGACGTCGAAGCTGCCCAGGCCGGAGCTGGCGAGCTTGGTGGTGCCGGACCCCTCGAAGAGGTTCCCGCTCCAGGTCGCGCTGCCGGTGCTCGTGAGTGCCATCCGTGTCCTCCTCGTCGTGCCCGGCCGGCGGTTCCGGCCGGTTCCCCTCCATCCTGTCCCATCGGCACGGGCGGGGCGACCAGAGGGTGGTCAGCCCCCCGAGGTGCCCGTGGCGACGGCCTCACGGACCGCCGCCTCGTCGGCGGCGAGGTCCTGCTCGAGGCGTTCCCGCTGCTTCGGCGTGAGCGTGGTCCCGGCCAGGCCGGCGCGGGTGGCCTCGGCGACGGCGACCGCCTGCCGTCCGCTGATCAGGCCCAGCCGCAGCGCGTGCGCGGCCGCCCCGGCGTAGGTGTCGAAGACGTGGACGCCGTCCCTGGCGTAGTCTTCCCGCTCCCGGTCGCTCACCTCGCTGACGTTGTGCAGCAGGGTCCCGACGACGTGCTCCGGCGCCGTGCGGTGCATCCGCGCACCCACCTGGCCGTCGGCCTGGCCGCTGTCGCCGACGAAGACCATCCGGCACTCGGGGAAGAGCAGCCGGTCGCGCTCCATGTTCTGGATCTTGCGCGCCGCGATCGCCGCCTTGGTGTGCAGGTTGAGCAGCGACCCGCCGAGCACCGAGTGCGGGGGCAGGCCGAGCACCGCCAGGCCGTTGCGGGTGTACTGCTCGACCAGCCCCCGCGGGCCGCCGGGCCGCGCCGTGACGAAGGTCAGGTCGCCGGCCCGGCCGGGCTCGTCCGCGGCGCCGTCGTCCAGCGCGCGCAGCAGCTCCACCACCCCCGGGTAGACCGTCCCGCGCGGGTAGCGGTCGTCGTGGATCGCGCACCTGACCGTGTCGTCGATGTCGCACAGCACCCGCAGGTCGGAGGTCGGGTCGACCGTCGCCTGCACCGCGAAGTGCCCGAGGAGCCGCGCGCGGAGGTCCTCGTCGATGTCCTCGAAGACCAGGTGCTCCAGGTCGTGGTAGTCGCCGGAGGCGTTGATCCGGTACTTCAGGTCGTGGAAGGCCGCGCCGGTGCGCGACACCAGCAGGTCCACGATCGCCTCCTGGTGCGAGCGCGGCGTCGGGCCGGCGTGCAGGGCGGCGACGATGACCGCGAGCGTCGGGGTCGACAGCTCGGCCACGCGCCGGCGGAGCAGGAGGTCCAGCAGCTCGGTGCGGTGGTCCGGCCCCCAGACGTGGTCGTCGACGTCCCCGACCACCCTGTCGACGTCGAGGTCGGCCAGCACCGCGTCCAGCTCGCCGGTCGGCGTCTCGCGCAGGACCCGCAGGACCTCGGCCTCGGCGGCGGTGCCCGTGCGCCAGCCCCCGGTCAGGTGGACGATCTGCTGCGCGCGCGGGTGCATGGTGCTCCTGGGTCGGTCGGTGGACGCTCCGACGAGGGTATGCCGTGCGTCCGGCCCCCGCACGCGCCCCGCGCCGGTCCGCGCGTCAGCGGACGACCCGCAGCGCGCCGGGCCGCACGGACAGGTCCGCGGCCACCACGTCGGGGACCACGTCGCCGTCCACCTGGGCCAGCACCGGCTCGGGCGCGTCGACCTCGAGGCGGGCCCCGCTGCGGTAGCGGAGGGACGGGTGGTCGCCAGGGCGGTCCGAGGTGGCCCGGCCCAGCCCGGTCCTGGCGATCCGGACCCAGTCCGCCGGGCCGCGCGGCGAGACGAGCACCACGTGGAGCAGTCCGTCGTCGAGGCGCGCGCCGGGCACGACGCGGGCGCCCGCGGGCAGCCGTGCGGCGTTGACCGCGAGAACGCTCCACAGCGGCCCGGCGGCGAGGTCGGTGCCGTCGAGGCGCACGCCGAGCGCGTGCCCGGGACTGCCCAGCCGGCGCAGCCCGGGAGCGAAGTAGGCAAGCCACCGCAGCCAGGCCTTGGCCCTCGGCCGGACGGCGGCCAGGGTCGCCGCGTCGTGCCCCAGCCCGGCGACGACGAGGAAGGGCGCGCGGGTCACCAGGCCCGCCCCGCTGGTGAGCACCGCCTCGCCGAGGTCGGTGGGACGGGCGGCCCCGGTGACCGCGGACGCGGCGGAGCGGCGCAGGTCGTCGAGCGGGAGCAGGGCGCTGCGCGCGAAGAGGTTGGCGGTGCCGATCGGAATTACACCGAGCCCGGTCTCGCCGCCGGCGAGGGCGCCCGCCACCTCGCGCACGGTCCCGTCGCCCCCGGCGACGACGACGCGGCGGACCCCGGCGCGCACGGCATACCGGGCCTGGGGACCACCAGGCTCGGCCGGCGTGGTCTCCAGGACGAGCGGCTCGCCGCCGCCGGCGGCGAGACTGGCGGCGCGGACGGCCCGGACGGCGTGGGCGGCCGAGCGCCGGACGGGGTTCACCACGACCGCGAGCGTCGGCCCGGCCGGGGGGACCGGCGTCATCGCCCGACCGGTCAGCCCAGCCGGCCGGCCAGCGAGGTCGCCACCGAGTCGGCGGTCAGCCCGACGCGCTCGAGCACCTGGTCGCGCGAGCCGTGCGCGAGGAACGAGTGCGGGAGGCCGTAGGCGTGCACCGGCACGCCGACGCCGGCCTCCGACAGCGCCTGCGCCAGCCGGTCGGCGACGCCACCGGTGAGGCCGTCCTCGACGACGCCGACGGCGCGGGCCCCGCGGGCCAGCTCGACCAGGCCCGGGCTGACCGGCAGCACCCACCGCGGGTCCACGACCATGACGCGCCGGCCCTCCGCCCACAGCTTGTCGGCCACCTCCAGGGCGGTCGCCGCCATCGGCCCGACGCCGACGAGCAGCAGGTCGAGCTGGGCACCGGCCGACGCGCCGCCGTCCGCGCCGTCCTCGCGCCCGTCGTCCTCGACGTGGGCGCCGTCGGTCGCCTGCGCGTCCCGCAGCACGTCGATCCCCCCGACGGTGCGGACCGCCTCGATCGGTGCCGCCACGGTGCCCTTGGGGAAGCGCACGACCGTCGGTGCGTCGTCGACCTCGACGGCCTCGCGCAGCGCCCTGGCGACCTGGGCGGCGTCGCGCGGGGCCGCGACGCGCACGCCGGGCACGAGCCCCAGCAGGCGCAGGTCCCACATGCCGTTGTGGCTCGCGCCGTCGGTGCCCGTCACGCCGGCCCGGTCGAGCACGAAGGTCACGCCCTGGCGGTGGAGGGCGCAGTCCATCAGCAGCTGGTCGAAGGCCCGGTTGAGGAAGGTGGCGTAGACGCAGACGACCGGGTGCAGGCCGGCGTAGGACAGCCCGGCGGCCATCGTCACGGCGTGCTGCTCGGCGATGCCGACGTCGAAGACGCGGTCGGGGAAGCGCTCGGCGAACGGCTGCAGGCCGACCGGGATGAGCATCGAGGCGGTCAGCGCGACGATGTCGTCGCGCTCCCGCGCCAGGCGCACCAGCTCGTCGCTGGCCTCGTCGGTCCAGCTGCGGCCGGAGAGCTCCAGCGGCAGACCGGTCTCGGGGTTGATGCGGCCCACCGCGTGGAAGCGGTCGGCCTCGTCGGCGGTGGCCGGGTCGTAGCCGTGGCCCTTCTCGGTGATGGCGTGCACCAGGACGACGCCGCCGAAGTCGTGCGCCCGGCGCAGCGCGGTCTCCATGGCCTGGACGTCGTGGCCGTCGACGGGGCCGAGGTACTTCAGGCCGAGGTCCTCGAACATCCCCTGCGGGCTGACGATGTCCTTCAGGCCCTTCTTCATGCCGTGCAGGGCGTCGTAGACCTGACGGCCGACCACCGGAGTGCGGTGCAGCTGCCGCTTGCCCCAGGACAGGACGTTCTCGTACTCGGGCGTGGCGCGCAGCGAGGCCAGGTAGTCGGCCATCCCCCCGCGCGTGGCGGCGTAGGAGCGCTCGTTGTCGTTGATGACGATGACCAGGGGGAGGTCGCGCTGCTCGGCGATGTTGTTGAGCGCCTCCCAGGCCATCCCGCCGGTGAGGGCGCCGTCGCCGATGACCGCGACCGTGTGCCGGTCGGTCTCGCCGCGCAGCTTGCGGCCGCTGGCGATGCCGATGGCCCACGACAGCGAGGTCGAGGCGTGGGAGTTCTCGATGACGTCGTGGTCGGACTCCGCGCGGCTGGGGTAGCCCGAGAGCCCGCCCTCCTTGCGCAGCCCGGAGAAGTCGTGGCGGCCGGTGAGCAGCTTGTGCACGTAGCCGATGTGCCCGGTGTCGAACAGGAGCGTGTCGCGCGGGGAGTCGAAGACGCGGTGCAGCGCGATCGTCAGCTCCACCACCCCCAGGTTGGGACCCAGGTGGCCGCCGGTGCGCGAGACCGAGTCGATGAGGTAGTCGCGGATCTCGCGGGCGAGCAGCTCCACCTGCTGAGGGCTGAGCCTCTTGAGGTCGCTGGGCCCGGTGATGGTGCGCATCAGTGCCACGGTCGGTCCTTCCCTCGGGCGTCGTCGTCCCCGCGCCGGCGTCGGGTCGACGAAGGAATCGACCCAGTCTAGATACACGAGCCTGGGGTGTCGCCGGGCGACGCGTCCGGGGCGCCCCGGTGCCTCAGCGCACCGGCGCCCGCAGCCGGAGCGCCTCCAGGAGCAGCCCCGCTGCCCGGTGGGCCGCGCGCAGCCGCAGGCCTTCCCGCGCCAGGGAGTCCAGCACCTCCCCCAGGCTCCCCGCGGGCAGCACCGGCCCGAGGTCGGGCCGGACGTCGCGCCAGGCGCCCCGCATCGCCTCCAGCTGCGCCTCCAGGTGACGGGTGGCCACCCACGCCAGCGCCGCCGGGTGCCGGCGCCAGGCCTGGTAGGCGCGGTAGTCCGCCGGGCACTGGTCCAGCAGCCAGGACACGGCCGCCTGCTCCCAGCCGGGCACCCCGGCCGGGGGCACCCGGTCCGGCCAGCCGGGAGGTCCGCTCGTCATACGAACAAGTGTACGACTGAAGTCCGACACCCGGCGCCCGGCCGGGGGTCAGCACGGCCCGGCGCAATTGAGACACGCCAGGATTTCCAAATGCCGGCCAGTCATGGTTAGGTAAGCCTCACCAACCTGACCTGATCCAGGAGGAGCCCACGCCCATGCGCCGGACCACCCCCCTGCTCGCCGTCCTCGTCGGCAGCACCCTCGCCCTCACCGCCTGCGGCGCCGACTCCGCGGCGCAGCCCGGCGACGGGACGGGCGAGACCGTCACCGTCACCGACGCCTCCGGCGCGCAGGTCGAGGTGCCGCTCGACCCGGGCGTCGTGGTGACCACCGACTGGAGCGTCGCCCGCACCCTCAACGACCTCGGCGTCGAGCTCGACGGCGTGCCGGCCGCGACCGCCGGCCTCCCCGACGACATGGCCGACCTGGCCGACGTCCCCACCGTGGGGAGTGTGCGGGAGCCCGACTTCGAGGCGATCAGCGCGCTCGAGCCGGACCTGGTCATCGTCGCCAGCCGCTCGGGCACCCCCGAGATCGTCGCGGAGATGAAGAAGATCACCCCCGACGTCGTCGACATGTCCGCGCGCTGGGAGGACCCGGCCGACCAGCTGACCACCATCGGGGAGCGCGTCGTCGACCTGGGCCGCATCTTCGGCCTCGAGGACGAGGCCCGGGCCCAGATGGACGAGGTCACCGCCGACGTCGAGGCCGTCCGGGAGCAGGTGACCGCCGCCGGCGACACCGCCATGTTCGTCCAGGTCTCCGGCGGCACCGTCAGCGCCTACGGCCCGGGCTCGCGCTTCGGGATCGTCCACGAGGACTTCGGCTTCGCCGACACCGGCGCCCCGGTCGACACCGAGGACGCCCACGGCCAGGAGATCAGCCAGGAGTTCTTCACCCGGTACGACCCGGACGTCATCTACGTCCTCGACCGCTCCCAGGCGATCGGCGAGGAGGCCCAGGCCGCCCTCGAGGTGCTGGACAACGGACTGGTCGACACCACCAAGGCCGCCGCCGACGGGCGGATCGTCCAGGTCGACGGCTTCTCCTGGTACATCGCCAACGCCGCCCCCGCCTCCCTGGCGCAGATGGTCAAGGACGTCGAGCGGGCCCTGTGAGCACGACCGTCCAGGCACCCTCCCGCCCCCCGGCGCCAGCACCGGCCGGGGGGCGGGAGCGCGCGGCCCGGCTGCCGGTCCTGGCCGCCGCCGGCGCCCTGCTGGTCGCCGCCTACCTCTCGCTCGGCATCGGCGTGGCCGACGTCGGCATCGGCGACCTGCTGCGGCCCACCCCCGAGCAGTGGCAGGTCCTGACCGTCTCCCGGATCCCCCGCACGGCCGCCGTGCTGCTGGCGGGCGCCGCGCTCTCGGTCGCCGGCCTGATCATGCAGCGCATCACCCAGAACCGCTTCGTCTCCCCCTCGACCTCCGGCACCGTGGAGGCCGCCGTGCTCGGCATCCTGGTGGCCACGCTGCTCTTCGGCGGCTCCTCGCTCGTGGTTAAGATGGTCGTGGCGATCGCGACCTCGATCGCCGGCACCCTCGTCTTCCTCCAGATGCTGGAGCGGATCCGCCACCAGGACCCGATCGTGGTGGCGCTGGTCGGCCTCATGTACGGCGGCGTCATCGGCGCGGTCACCACGTTCATCGCCTACCAGCGCGACCTCGTGCAGTACCTCGACGTGTGGACCACCGGCTCCTTCTCCGGGATCCTGCAGGGCCGCTACGAGCCGATCTACGTCGTCCTGGCCGTCGGCGTGCTCGGCTACCTGTGGGCCGACCGGTTCACCGTCGTCGGCATGGGTCGCTCGATGGCCACCAACCTCGGCGTCCACTACCGCCGCACGATGTACGTCGGCCTGGTCGTCGTCTCGGTCATGGCCGCCGTCGTCGTCGTGGTCGTGGGGGCGATCCCCTTCCTCGGCCTCATCGTCCCCAACGTGGTCACCCTGATGCTGGGCGACAACCTGCGCCGGGTCCTGCCGGCCACCGCCCTCGCCGGCGCCGGGTTCGTGCTGCTGTGCGACGTCGTCGCCCGCACCGTGCGCTACCCCTACGAGCTGCCGGTGGCGACCATCGCCGGCGCGATCGGGGCCTTCGTCTTCGTCGCGCTCATCCTGCGCGCGGGGAGGACGGCCCGGTCATGACCACCATCGCCCCCGCCCCCTCCCGGGACACCTCGCCGGACGCCCCCGCCACCGAGCAGCAGCGCCTGGCGCGCACCCGCGCCGTCGTGGTCGTGCTGGCCGTCCTCGTGGCCGCGGCGTGCACCGCATACCTGCTGTACGACGTGCGCGGCAGCTGGTCCTACGCGATGGACCTGCGCACCCGGCAGCTGGCCGCGCTGCTGATCACCGGCGCCGCGGTCGGCGCCTCGAGCCTGGTCTTCCAGACGGTGGCCGGCAGCCGGATCCTCACGCCGAGCGTGATGGGCTTCGACGCGCTCTACATGCTCATCCAGACGGTCATCGTCTACACCCTGGGCTCGGCCGCCTTCCTCGCGCTCACGCCCGGGCAGCACTTCCTGATCGACGCGCTGCTGCTCACCGTCTTCGGCTGGCTGCTGTTCACCTGGCTGTTCCGCCGCTCCAGCCGCAACCTGCTGATGCTGGTGCTGGTCGGGGTGGTGCTGGGCTCCTTCTTCGCCTCGCTGACCTCGCTGTCCTCCCGGCTGCTCTCCCCCGACGACTTCCTGACCCTCCAGGACGTCATGTTCGCCAGCTTCAGCACCGCCGACCCCGAGCTGCTGTGGACGGCCGGCGCCGTCACGGTGCTCGGGATCGCCGCGCTCGTCCCGCTCGGGCGCCGCCTGGACGTCGTGGCGCTCGGCCACGACCCGGCCGTCACCCTCGGCGTGTCCTTCCACCGCACCGTGCGGATCACCCTGGCGGTCACGACCCTCCTGGTCGCCGCCGCGACCGCGCTGGTGGGACCGATGCTCTTCCTCGGCCTGGTCGTGGCCAACCTGGCCCGCCAGCTGGTGCCGACCCACCGCCACGCGGTGCTGTTGCCCGTCTCGATCCTGGTCGGCGTGCTGACCTGCGTCGCCGGCCAGCTGGTCGTCGTGCACGTCTTCGACCTGACCACCACCCTGAGCGTCGTCGTCAACCTGGTCGGCGGCCTCTACTTCCTGCGTCTGCTGATGAGGACGGTCCTGCTGTGATCACCATCGACCGCGTCACCCACCGCTACGGCTCCACCACGGTGCTGGACGACGTCAGCCTCGAGCTGCCCGCGGGCCGGGTCACCTCCGTCATCGGACCCAACGGCGCCGGCAAGTCCACGCTCTTCTCGGTCGTCTCCCGTCTCCTGCGGCCCAGCGCCGGCCGGGTCACCGTCGACGGCCTCGACGTCACCAGCGCGCGCGACACGGAGGTGGCCCGGCGCCTGGCCGTCCTGCGCCAGGACAACCAGGTCGCCGCGCGCCTCACCGTGCTCGACCTGGTCCGGTTCGGCCGCTTCCCGCACTCCGGAGGGCGGCTCACCCCGGAGTGCCACGCCAAGGTCGAGGAGGCCCTCGCCTGGCTGAAGCTGGACCCGCTGCGCGACCGCTACCTGGACCAGCTCTCCGGCGGGCAGCGCCAGCGCGCCTTCATCGCCATGGTCCTGGCCCAGGACACCGACTACCTGCTCCTGGACGAGCCGCTGAACAACCTGGACATGAAGCACTCGGCGGCCATGATGTCGCTGGTGCGCCGGGCCGTGGACGAGCTGGGCAAGACGGCCGTGGTGGTCATGCACGACATCAACTTCGCCTCCGCCTACTCCGACCACATCGTCGCGATGCGCGACGGCGCCGTGGTCGCCGCGGGCACGCCGGCGCAGATCATGCGCCGCGAGGTGCTCCAGGACGTCTTCGACATGGACATCCACGTCCAGGACCTCAACGGCATGCGCCTGGGCATCTTCTGGACGCCCGGGGCGCCCGTCCCGCCGCCGTCGGCCGTCGACCTGCGCGACCTGCTCGCGGGGGCGGCCGAGGACCTGCCGCAGCGGCCCGCCCAGGAGGGCGAGCCGCATACCCCGACCCAGACCCAGACCCCCAGCCCCGACACCGTGACCGTAGGAGATGCCCGATGACCCGGACCCGCACCGCCCACGTGGCCACCGACGCCCCCGCGCGCTACGCCAAGCAGCTCGCATCGCACCTGGGGCGGAGGATGACCGTGGAGCAGACCCCTCGCGGGCCGCGGCTGACGATGGACTTCGACGGGCAGGTCGCCACCTGCCTCATGGACACCACCGCCGAGGACACTCTCGGCCTGCACGCGGGGTCCGAGAGCGAGGCCGCCCTCGAGCGGATGGCGCACGTCGTCGGCTCGCACCTGGAGCGCTTCGGCGCCAAGGCCGGCCTCGAGGTGGCGTGGACCGCCTGAGCGACTGACCGGCCACCCCGCGGGGCGGCCGGGCGGTGGCGCCGCTCCCGGCTCAGGAGCCGGCGACGGCGACCTTGATCTGGTTGGCCCACGGGTCCTCGAAGGTCACCGTGCGGCCGTCGTCGGCGGACTGGACGCCGTAGTGGCGCATCCGCT
Source organism: Acidobacteriota bacterium (assembly GCA_003577095.1). Taxonomy (GTDB): domain Bacteria; phylum Actinomycetota; class Actinomycetes; order Actinomycetales; family Dermatophilaceae; genus Ornithinicoccus. The sequence goes on along the minus strand of QEUR01000020.1, from coordinate 7,019 downwards.
CGGTGAGCTCGCCGACGTCGTCGGACGTGGGCAGCTCGATGTCGACCTGCCCCAGGCCCAGGGTCGGGAAGCGGCGGCCGGCGCCGCGGCTGTTCCAGACGTTCATCGCCATGTGGTGGTGGTAGCCGCCGGCGCTGACGAACAGCGCCTGGTTGCCCATCTCGGCGGTGGTGTCGAAGCCGAGGCGGTCGACGTAGAACTCCTTGGCCGTGCGCGTGTCGCCGACCGACAGGTGCACGTGCCCGACGACCGCGTCGCCGGCGTCCGGCACCTCCAGCGCCTGCGGCGTCAGGTGCTGGCGCAGGAACTCGTTGGGGTCAAGGTAGAGCGTGGCCATCTCCACCTGCCCGTGCACCCAGCTCCACTGCGTGCGGTCGCGGTCCCAGTAGAGCTCGATGCCGTTGCCCTCCGGGTCGTCCAGGTAGAACGCCTGGCTCACCAGGTGGTCGGCGCTGCCGGTGAAGCGCTGGGGGGCCTTCTGGGCGACCGAGGCCAGCACCGCGGCGAGGTCGGTCTGGGTCGGGAAGAGGATCGCGGTGTGGAACAGGCCGGCCGAGCCCGGCGCGGCCTGCCGCAGCTGCGGGCTGTGGCGCAGCACGACCAGCGGGGTGCGGCCGCGGCCCAGCGTCACGACCGGCCCGTCCTCGGAGAGGACCTGCAGGGTGATGACGTCGCGGTAGAAGGCGGTCATCCCGGCCAGGTCGGCGACGTCGAGGGTCACCGCGCCCATCGAGGTGTCGGCGGCGAGGCGGTCGGGTCGGACGGAGGGGGCGGTGGTCATGTCGTGGCTCCTCAAGGTGTATGACGTGTCACCTAGTTTAGCGCACCGCGCGACCGATTCATTCCCGGGCCCCGTCCTCCACGACGCGCACCCAGTTGGGTCCCTCCCCGACCGGCGCCGTGCCCAGCGAGGTCAGCGTCCCGTCGTCCTCGACCTGGAGGAGCTCGGCCAGGGTGGACCGCTCCCCCACGGAGATGACGAGGCGGCCGTCGGCCGTCACGGCGAACCCGCGCGGCTGCGGCTGGGTCGGCGTGAAGGCGACCGGCTCTGCGGGGCGTCCGGAGGCGTCGACCGGCACCGAGGCCAGCTCCGAGGAGCTGCGCTCGGAGGTGATCAGCCACTCGCCGGCGCGGTGCAGGTCGGCTCCCCAGATCAGGTGCTCCGCCACCGGGTCCGCGCCCAGACGGCTCCGTCGCAGACCGTGCCGCGGGTCCACCACGTCCACCGCGCCGGCGGGAGACAGCGGGCCGTCCGGCGCCCGGTCGAAGGCGAGCACCTCGCCGGAGAACTCGGTCATCACCCAGGCGTGCGCGCCGTCGACGACGAGGTGGCGCGGCCCGGAGCCCTGCGGCGCGGCGACCGTCTCCGGGTCGAGCGGGGCCAGGTCCCCGTCGCTGCCGAGCTCGTACTGGGCGACGAGGTCGTCACCCAGGGAGACGAAGTAGGCGACGGTGCCCGAGGCCGCCGCGGCCGGCACCACGCAGTGCAGGTTGGCGAAGGCGATGCGCGCGGTCGGGTCGGCCAGCCGCGCGCGCCCGTCCCCGTGCTCCACCGGCCAGACCCGGCCAGATCCGCCGGCGTAGGACGCGCCGAGCAGGACGGTGCCGCCGTGGGCCAGGGACAGGTAGGTCTGGGAGTCCTCGACCTCGCGGCGGGCGACCTCGACCAGGGCCCCGGACGCGCGGTCCAGGCGCAGTGTGGCCACGCCGGGCGGGTCGTCCTTGTACGCGGCGTGGACGAGGTCGCGCGCGGCGTCGACCGCGAAGGTCCCGCACCCGGGCAGGCCGCCGGTGGTCTCCAGCGGCTCCAGCCGGGGGACGCCGTCGCGGCGCAGCCGCAGCGCGGTGATGGAGCCCTCCCGGGCGTTGGCGACGAGGACGAGCTGGCTCATCCTGATCACCCTAGGCCAGGTCCCGGACATCCTCCCGGCAGGCGGACGCCCCGCCGACCGTGGTGGTCGGCGGGGCGTCGGGTCGGGCGCGCGTCAGGCGTTCGCGAGGGACCGCAGCACGTACTGCAGGATGCCGTCGTTGCGGTAGTAGGCCGCCTCGCCGGGGGTGTCGATGCGCACGACCGCGTCGAACTCGACCTTCTCGCCGGACTCCTTGGTCGCGCTCACCCGCACGGTCCTGGGCGTGCTGCCCTCGTTGAGGGCGGTGATGCCGGAGATCGCGAAGGTCTCGGTGCCGTCCAGGCCGAGCGAGTCGGCGTTCTCGCCGGCCGGGAACTGCAGCGGGAGCACGCCCATGCCGATCAGGTTGGAGCGGTGGATGCGCTCGTAGGACTCGGCGATGACCGCCTTGACACCCAGGAGCCGGGTGCCCTTGGCCGCCCAGTCGCGCGAGGAGCCGGAGCCGTACTCCTTGCCGGCCAGGATCACCAGCGGGATGCCGGCGGCCTGGTAGTTCTGCGAGGCGTCGTAGATGGTCGCCTGCTCGCCACCGGCGGTGAAGTCGCGGGTGAAGCCGCCCTCGACGCCGTCCAGCAGCTCGTTCTTCAGCCGGATGTTGGCGAAGGTGCCGCGGATCATCACCTCGTGGTTGCCGCGGCGCGAGCCGTAGGAGTTGAAGTCCTTGCGCTCGATGCCGTGCTCGGTGAGGTACCGGCCCGCGGGGCTGTCGGCCTTGATGGAGCCGGCCGGGCTGATGTGGTCGGTGGTGACCGAGTCGCCCAGCTTGGCCAGCACCCGCGCGCCGGTGATGTCCTCCACCGGCGCCGGCTGCGCCTGCATGCCCTCGAAGTACGGGGGCTTGCGCACGTAGGTGGACTCCTCGGCCCACTCGAAGGTGTCGCCGGCCGGGGTCGGCAGCGACTGCCAGCGCTCGTCGCCGGCGAAGACGTCGGCGTAGTCCTCGGTGAACATGTCGCGGCTGATCGCGCCGGCGATCGTCGCCTCGACCTCCTCCGGGTCGGGCCAGATGTCCTTCAGGTAGACGTCCTGGCCCTCCTTGTCCTGGCCGAGCGGCTGGGCCTCGAAGTCGAAGTCCATCGTCCCGGCGAGCGCGTAGGCGATGACCAGCGGCGGCGAGGCGAGGTAGTTCATCTTCACGTCCGGGTTGATCCGGCCCTCGAAGTTGCGGTTGCCCGACAGGACCGAGGTCACCGCGAGATCGGCGTCGTTGACCGCCGCCGAGACCTCCTCGATGATCGGGCCGGAGTTGCCGATGCACGTGGTGCAGCCGTAGCCGACCAGGTGGAAGCCCAGCTCCTCCAGGTAAGGCCACATGCCGGCCTTGTCGTAGTAGCCGGTGACGACCTTGGACCCGGGGGCCATCGAGGTCTTGACCCAGGGGGCGACGTCCAGGCCCTTCTCCACGGCGTTCTTGGCCAGCATCGCGGCCGCCATCATCACCGACGGGTTGGACGTGTTGGTGCACGAGGTGATCGAGGCGATCGCCACGTGGCCGTGGTCGACCGTGGCGGACTCACCGTCGATCGTGACCTCGACCGGGTTGCTGGCGCGGTCGCCGTTGCGCAGCGCGGAGTGCTCCGGGCGCCCCGCGGACTCGGACTCCTCGTGGGCGTCGTGCGACGGCGAGTCGGAGGCCGGGAAGGTGTCGACGAGCTCCTGGTCCACCGAGCTCTTCTCGATCCGCTGCCCGTTGACGACGTAGTTCTCCAGGTCGGCGCGGAACTGCTTCTTGGCCTTCGACAGCTCGATGCGGTCCTGCGGGCGCTTCGGGCCGGCGATCGAGGGCACCACGGTGGACAGGTCGAGCTCGAGGAACTCGCTGTAGCGAGCCTCCTTGCTCGGGTCGGCCCACATGCCCTGCTCCTTGGCGTAGGCCTCCACCAGGGCGACCTGCTCCTCGGACCGACCGGTGAGGCGCAGGTAGTCGAGCGTGACGTCGTCGATCGGGAACATCGCGGCGGTCGAGCCGAACTCGGGGCTCATGTTGCCGATGGTGGCGCGGTTGGCCAGCGGCACCTGGGCCACGCCCTCGCCGTAGAACTCGACGAACTTGCCGACCACCCCGTGGTCCCGCAGCTTCTCGGTGATCGTCAGGACGACGTCCGTCGCGGTCGCGCCGGCCGGGATCGACCCGGACAGCTTGAAGCCGACGACGCGCGGGATGAGCATGGACACCGGCTGGCCGAGCATCGCGGCCTCGGCCTCGATCCCGCCGACGCCCCAGCCGAGCACGCCGAGGCCGTTGACCATCGGGGTGTGGGAGTCGGTGCCGACGCAGGTGTCGGGGTACGCAAGGACCTCCCCGTCGACGTCCCGGGTCATGGTGACCCGCGCCAGGTGCTCGATGTTGACCTGGTGGACGATGCCGGTGCCCGGGGGGACGACCTTGAAGTCCTCGAAGGCGGTCTGCCCCCAGCGCAGGAACTGGTAGCGCTCACCGTTGCGCTGGTACTCGATCTCGACGTTGCGCTCGAAGGCGTCCGGCCGGCCGAAGACGTCGATGATGACGGAGTGGTCGATGACCAGCTCGGCGGGCGCCAGCGGGTTGATCTTCGTGGGGTCGCCGCCCAGGTCGGACATCGCCTCGCGCATGGCGGCCAGGTCGACGATGCAGGGCACACCGGTGAAGTCCTGCATCAGGACGCGGGCCGGGGTGAACTGGATCTCGACCGAGGGCTCGGCGTTCTCGTCCCACTGCGCCAGCGCCCGGATGTGGTCCGCCGTGGTGTTGGCGCCGTCCTCGGTGCGCAGCAGGTTCTCGAGGAGGACCTTCAGGGAGTAGGGCAGGCTGTCCGCGCCCTCGATCCCTGCGAGGCGGTAGATCCCGTAGCTGCGGTCACCTACCTCCAGGGTGCCCTTGGCACCGAGGCTGTTCGGGTTGGTGCTCACGTCTGCGCTCCTTCGGCTCGGCGACTATTTATCTTGACGTCAAGATATCCCACGGCGCGGGGCCGGTCAAAACGGACGCGCCGGGCTCTCCCCCCATCCTGCCCCATCCCCTGGCGGCACGCAGGAAGGCATCCCTCACCACCCGACCGGCGACACGCTCGGCACGACCACCTGCCCGACCGGCGACACGCTCGGCCCGCGCCTCAGGACGTGGCCGGCCTCAGCAGCGCCAGGCACTCCACGTGGTGCGGCATCGGGAAGGCGTCCAGGACCCGCAGGCCCACCAGCTCCAGGCCCACCTCCCGCGCCGCCGCCACGTCGCGGGCCAGCGCCGCGGGGTCGCAGGCGACGTAGACGACGGCCCGCGGACCCAGGCCGGCGACCGACGCCACCACCTGCGGCCCCGCGCCGGTGCGCGGCGGGTCGAGCACGACCACGTCGGCCCGCTCCCCCGCCGCGGCCACGTCGGCCAGGGCGCGCTCGGCGGGTGCCGCCACCGCACGGGCCCAGGGGTATGGAGCGAGGTGCCGTCCGGCGGACGTCGCCGCCTCCGCGTCCGCCTCCACCGCGACGACGGTGCCGCTGACGCCGACCCGCTCGGCCAGCGGAACCGCGAAGAGGCCCACGCCGGCGTAGAGGTCGAGGGCCCGCTCACCGGGCTGCGGGTCGAGCCAGGCGAGCACCTGGTCGGAGAACGTCGCCGCGGCGCCCGGGTGCACCTGCCAGAACCCGCGGGCTGACAGGGTGAAGTCGTGCCCGTCCACCCGCTCGGTGACTGTGGGCACCGGACCGAGCGGCACGGGAGCCGGCCGACGGCCCCGCCCCCTCCGGCGGGCGCGCCGGCCACCGGGACCGTGCCCGTCCGGCCGGCCCAGCGGCACGACGACGGGGCTTCCCGTGCCCGGCGCGACCACGTCCAGGCCCACGACGCCGGCGGGGACCGGGCGTCCCAGGACGCCGGTCGCGACCACGCCGTCCGCGGCGATCAGGCAGTCGTCGACCGGCAGGACGTGGTGCGACCGGTGCACGCGCAGGCCCGGCACGCGGCCGTCGTCCCCGGCGGTGACCGCCAGCTCCACCCGGGTGCGCCAACGCAGCCCCTCCCGGTCCCCCGGGACCGGCTCGCAGCCGGTGACGAGAGCACCAACCTGCTCCTCAGTGAGGCCGCCGATCCGGCGCAGCTGCTCGGCGACCACCTGCGCCTTGAGCGTGCGCTGAGCCTCCAGGGTGGCGTGCTGCCAGTCGCAGCCCCCGCACAGGCCCGGTCCGGCCCAGGGGCACGGCGCCACGACGCGGTCGGGCGAGGGGACGAGCACCTCGACGGCGTCGGCCCGCACGAACCGGCCGCCGCCACCGACCTCGGTGACGGCCGCACGGACCTCCTCGCCAGGCAGCGCGTGGCGCACGAAGAGCACCTGCCCCTCGTGCCGCGCGACGCAGTGGCCGCCGTGCGCGACGGCCCCCACCTCGGCGGTGACCACGTCGCCGACGTCCAGCCCCTCGCCGGGATCAGGCACCGGCCCGCGCCCTCACGGCGTCGTCGCCTCTCCGGTCCGGGCCGTGCGCCCGGTCGCGAGCATGGCGCCCATGACCACGACGGCGAGCAGGTAGGCCGGCCAGCCGAGGGCGATCTTGGCCACCCCGAGCCAGGCGACCTCGCCGGCCAGGTAGAGCGGCAGCATGATCGCCACCCGCACGACGAAGAGAGCCACGAGCACCCAGGTGAGACGGCTGCACACCGCCACCAGGCCGCGGTCCCGCCGCCACGCCGTGGGCCGCTCGACGTAGTCGGGGTCGCCCAGGGCCACCACGAAGCCCACCAGCGGCCACCGGGTGAGGATCGAGACCAGCCCTCCCACGGCATACAGGGCGCTGGTGAGGATCCCCGGGAGGAAGGCGTCCTCGGCCTGCCCGGAGCGCAGCGCGAAGAACGCGGCCAGCGCGGTGGCCACCACGGCCGAGCCCAGGAAGCGCCACGAGCCGCCGACGAGCTGGCGCACCACGGCCAGCACCACCAGCAGCGCGGCTGCGGCGACCACCGCGGTGCGGACGCTGTCGAGGAGCAGCCAGGTGACCACGAAGGCGACCGTGGGCAGGGCCGTCTCGAGGGAGCCGTACCAGCCGCCGAGGGCGTCGCTGATCCGTCGGCGGATGACCTGCTCGACGGTGGCCTCGGCGTCCGGCGCGAGGGTCACGTGAACTCGGGGTTGTTGGGTG
>QEUR01000317.1 GCA_003577095.1 Acidobacteriota bacterium | reverse complement strand
TGAGCGAGAGCGGCACCGCATACCCCGGGTCCGGCGACGACGGGCCGGACCAGGAGGTCGTCGACCTCGCCCACCGGCTCTTCGACATGGCGCGGGAGGGGCGCACCGAGCAGCTGGCGGCCTACGTCGACGCGGGCGCGCCCGCCGACCTGACCGACCCCTCGGGCAACACCCTGCTGATGCTCGCCGCCTACCACGGCCACGCCCAGCTCGTCGGCGAGCTGGCCCGGCGCGGCGCCGACGTCGACCGGCTCAACGACCGTGGCCAGTCGCCCCTGGCCGGCGCGGTCTTCAAGGGTGAGGACGACGTCGTGCGCACCCTGCTGGAGCTGGGCGCGGACGCCGAGGCCGGCACCCCGACCGCGCGGGAGACGGCGCAGCTGTTCGGGCGGACCGACCTGCTCGACGGGCCGGACGGGGCGGGAGGTCCTACGGTCGGGGGATGACCCGACCCACCGTGCTCGTGACCGGGGCCGCCGGCACGATCGGCGGCGACGTGCTGCGGCTGCTGCGCGACGACCCGGAGGCCGGCTTCGACCTCGTGCTCACCGACGCGGACCCCGACGAGGGGGCCGATTCGCCGGTGCGCGGCCTCGACGTGCGCGACCTGGACGCGACGACCCGCGCGCTGGAGGGCGTCGACACCGTGATCCACCTCGCCGGCGCGGCCTCCCCGGAGGCGTCCTGGGAGGAGGTGCTCGACCTCAACGTCGTCGGCACCCGGACCGTCCTCGAGGCGGCGCACCGGGCCGGCGTGCGCCGGGTCGTGCTGGCCTCGTCCAACCACGTGATGGGCATGTACGACCGGGAGCGCGCCTGGCCCGTCTACACCCACCAGCCCGTCCGGCCGGACAGCCTCTACGGCGTCTCCAAGGCGATGGTCGAGGTGCTCGGCCGCTACTACCACGACGAGCACGGACTGGACGTCCTCGCGCTGCGGATCGGGTGGGAGAGCGGCGACTGGGGCGCCGCCGACGACGAGCTGACGCGGGCGATGTGGGTCAGCCCGCGCGACATGGCGCAGGTGCTGCGGCGCGCCGTGCAGGCCAAGGTCAGGTATGGCGTGTACTACGTGGTCTCCGACAACCCGACCCGCCCGTGGGACCTGACGAACACGATGGTCGACCTGGGCTACCGGCCGCAGGACAGCTGGCAGGAGGCGGCCGGCGAGGAGGAGGCGGCGGGCGAGGAGGAGCCGGCGGGCGAGGAGGAGCCGGCGGGCGAGGAGGAGCCGGCGGGCGAGGATCAACCGAAGGGTTGAGGCGCGCGGGGCGCGCGGGGGAGGCGGTCCTCCGTAGCGTCGAGGACATGCTCACCTACATCTTCCGGTCCTCGGTCGTCTGGACCGCGGTCGGCCTGGCCGGCGGGCTCGGCTACCGCGAGCTCACGCGGCAGCAGGAGTTCACCGGGTCCACCCAGCTCGCCCTCGTCCACACCCACGCCCTCGTCTGGGGCACGGTCTTCATGCTCGGGCTGCTCGCCCTGACGGTCGTCCTGCCGGGCCTGACCCGCGACGGCCGGATGCGCTGGGGCCTGCACCTGTTCAACGCCGGACTGGCGATCACCGTCGGCATGCTCGGCTTCAAGGGCAGCCTGCAGGTGCTCGGCGCGTCGTGGTCCGACAGCCCGGCGCTGGCCGGGATCTCCGGCACCGGCCACATCCTGCTCACCGTCGCGCTCGTGCTCCTGCTCCTGGCGGTCGGCCGGCAGGTCAAGGAGCTCCAGGCCGCCGCCGGGACCGCAGAGGCCGCCGCCGGCGACGACGAGCACCAGGAGCTGGTGACCACCCGGTGACCCGCGCGACCGGTCCCCGGGAAGCTGCTGCATACACTGCAGGCGCGGGGGACGACGTGACCGCAGCCGCGCCGCCCCGCCACCGATGGGCGGCGCTCGGCGTGCTCGCCGCCGCCCTGGCGATGATCATCCTCGACGGCACGATCGTCGGGGTCGCGCTGCCGGCGGTCATCGACGACCTCGACCTGCACCTGACCGAGGCGCAGTGGGTCAACAGCCTCTACTCGATGGTCTTCGCGGCGCTCCTGCTCGCCTCCGGCCGGCTGGGGGACCGGCTCGGGAGGCGACGGCTGCTCGTCGTCGGCGTCCTCGTCTTCGTGGCCGGCAGCGTGCTGGCCGGCGTCGCCGCGGACGGGCACCTGCTCATCGGCGCCCGCGCCGTGCAGGGGGTGGGCGGTGCGCTCGTGCTGCCCGCGACGCTCTCGACCGTCAACGCGACCTTCCGCGGCAGGGACCGCGCGACCGCGTTCGGCATCTGGGGCGCGGTGATGGCCGGGACGGCCGCGGTCGGGCCGCTGCTCGGCGGCTGGCTGACCACCGTGGCCAGCTGGCGCTGGATCTTCTACGTCAACGTGCCGGTCGGGGTGGCCGTGATCGTGGGTGCGCTGCTGCTCGTCCCCGAGACCAGGGGGGCCCGCGGCGGCCGCGGGCTCGACGTGGACGGCCTGCTCACCAGCGGGATCGGTATGGCGTTGCTCGTCTTCGGCCTCATCGAGGCCACCGCGCTGGGCTGGTGGACGCCCAAGGAGGACTTCACCGTCCTGGGCCTGACCTGGCCGGCCACCGCGCCCGTCTCGCCGGTGCCGGTGGCTCTCGCCGCGGGAGTGCTCCTCCTGCTGCTCTTCGT
>QEUR01000316.1 GCA_003577095.1 Acidobacteriota bacterium | reverse complement strand
CACCAAGGAGGTCCCGCGCCGGCTCCTCCACCCGCGCAAGCGCACGGTGGGGGTGCGCATCCCCGACCACCGGGTCGCGCACGCCATCGTCGAGGCGATGGGGGAGCCGCTGCTGACGAGCACCCTGCTGCTGCCCGGGCACGAGGAGCCGCTCGCCCTCGGCTGGGAGGTCAAGGAGGCCCTCGACCACGTGGTGGACGTCGTGGTGGAGGGCGACCAGACCGGGCAGGAGCCCACGACGGTCGTGGACCTGTCCGAGGGCTACGCCGAGGTGCTGAGGGTCGGCTCGGGGGACCCCGGGCCGTTCAGCTGACGGCGCGGGTCAGTCCGCGGACCGCCAGGCGAGCGCTCCCTCGTCGGCACCGAGCTCGCCGGTCGCCAGCTCCGAGACCTTCCCCTGGATGTAGTCGCGGCGCTCGGCCGTGGGCGCCGAGACCACGAACCGCAGGCCGGCGCCGCCGTCCTGGTCCCCCTCCGGCACCACCCGGATGCGCACGGAGCCACCCTCCCGGAACGGGATCGTGTAGCCGTCCTGCTCGCGCAGCGAGCCGCGGTGCAGGTTCGCCTCCTCCATGATCCGCTCGAGCACGCCCTGCGGGTCGTCGACCTCCAACGACGCGCTGCTGCGCTCCTGGGCACCCTCGGGGACGTGGGAAAAGGTGTTGGCCATCGATCAACTTCCTTGTCGTGGTGGTCGGGACCGGCTCCATCATGTCAGAGCACCTCCGCGCCGTCGGTCCCGGCCCGCCGGTGCTCGGCGGCGCACGAGGTCGACCAGCACCTCGTGGTGGCGGGTCTGCGGGAACATGTCGAACAGCCGGGCGCGCCGCACCTGCATCGACGGCATCGCGGCCAGGTCGTCGGCGAGCGTGCGGGCGTTGCACGAGGAGTAGAGCACCCGGCGCACGCCTGAGGCCTCGAGCTGTGCGGCCAGGGGGCCGATGCCGCGCCGGGGAGGGTTGACCACCACCAGGTCCGGCACCGTCGTCCTGCCCTCCTGCAGGTATGCGGTCGCGTCCCCGGTCTCGAAGCCCACCCTCGCGGGGTCCAGGCCGAGCTCGTCGGCGCTGGTGCGGGCGCTGCGCACCGCCTCCGGCGCGCTCTCCACACCGAGGACCTCGCGGCCCTCGCCGGCCAGGTGCAGGGCGAAGCCGCCGACGCCGCAGTAGAGGTCGACGACCGAGCGTGGTTCCTCATCGGCGTCCTCGCCGCGCGCCCAGTCGCGCGCCTGCCGGTAGAGGCCGGCGGCGACCGGGGTGTTGGTCTGGAAGAAGCTCTGCGGGCGCAGGTGCAGGCGGATCCCGTTGACGCGCATCGGCAGCGTGTCGTCCGCGGTCAGGACGACCTCCTCGGCACCCTCCAGGACCGCCTTGTGCTCGGGCTGGAGGTTGACCGAGACGACCCTCGTCGTCGGCAGCGCCGTGAGCAGCTCCGGGAGCAGCTCGTGCACGCGGCGCAGCTGGCCGGGGGAGCGCAGGACGAGGCGGACCATCAGCTCGTCGTCGGGGGAGCGGGTGACGACCAGGTGCTTGAGCTCGCCCTGGCGGCGCGGGACGTCGTAGGGAGTCAGCCCCGAGGCGGCGACGAGGTCGGCCAGGACGAGCAGCGCCTCCCGCAGGCCCGGCTCGTGCAGGCCGCAGCGGCGCAGGTCCACCCCGCGGCCCTCGCCGTCGAGGATGCCGAAGGTCGGCTCGCCCTTGCGCCCGCCGACGACCAGCTTGGCCTTGTTGCGGAAGGCCCGCTCCGGTCCGTGGAAGGGCTCGACCCACGCCCGGGCCGGCACCGGGCCGGCGAGCAGCCGGGCCACGGCCGCCTGCTTGTCGGCCAGCTGGCGGGGGTAGGGGACCCCCATGAGCGAGCAGGAACGGCATACCCCTGCGTCGTAGTAGTCGCAGCGCATGCTCAGGGACGGCCGGTCGTGCGCATCGCGTCCAGCGACCAGCGCCCGGCACCGGTGAAGACGAGGGGGAGGGCGAGGCCGACGTAGAGCAGGACGGCCTCGCCGGTGAGCGCGCCCTCGGGCGTCAGCGGGGTGTAGCCGATGCTCAGCGGCACGGTGAGCGCCCAGATCGCCGCCATCATCGCGGCGACGAGGAAGGCCGCGGGACGGGTGAAGAGGCCGACGGCGACCAGCACGGGCAGGGCGACCTGGCCGAGCATGAGGAGCCAGGCGAAGAAGTCGGGGCTCTGCCCGCCGACCGGGTGGTCGGCGACCTCGTCGACGAACGCGGCCATGTCCGCGGCCTTGTGCAGGCCGTGCGCGAGGAGCGGCAGCGAGGCCAGCCGGAGCAGGAGCAGGCCGAAGTCGAGGCCGTGGCCGTGTGCCTCCGCGTCGACGGCGGGAGCGTCGTCCCAGTCGTCGTAGACGCCGCGGTGGTAGTCCGTGACTGCGTCGTCGCCCCCGTCGGGCCCGGTCATCGAGGTGCGAGCGCCGCCCGCAGCAGCTCGGCGTCGGCGGCGAGGTCCTCGGGCGATCGGTCGGTGGTCCTCGTCATGTCGAAGTCCTCGGGACCGGAGGCGGGGAAGACGTGGACGTGGGCGTGCGGCACCTCGAAGCCCTGGATGATGAGGCCCGCGCGCACCCCGTCGAAGACCTCGACCTGGGCCCGGCCGATCACCCGGGCCACGTCGATCAGGTGGGCC
>QEUR01000315.1 GCA_003577095.1 Acidobacteriota bacterium | reverse complement strand
GGCGGTTTCCATGGTCTCCTCACGGGATGCAGACGGACCTGCCCACTCTAGCCGCCCCACCTGCGGCTCCCCTCCGACGCGGTGGCGCGCAGGTCAGCGTCCGCGCACGATGCGGCGCAGCTCGCGCCACCGCTCGCCCAGACGCTCCTCCCAGCCCCGCCCGGTCGGGTGGTAGTAGTCGGCGTCCTCGGCCAGCAGGTCGTCGGGGAGGAACTGCTGGGGCCCGACCCCGGCCGGCTCGTCGTGGCTGTAGCGGTAGCCCTCCCCGTGCCCGAGGCGAGCGGCACCGGCATACCCCGTCCCCCTCAGGTGCGCGGGCACCCGGGCGCCCTTGCCCGCACGGACGTCGGCGATCGCCGCGTTGACCGCGTTGTAGGCCGCGTTGGACTTGGGCGCCAGGGCGTTGTGGACGACCGCCTGGGCGAGGATGATGCGGGCCTCCGGCATGCCGATCTGGGCCACGGCGTGCAGCGCGGCCACCGCGGTCTGCAGGGCGGTCGGGTCGGCCATGCCGACGTCCTCGCTGGCCGAGATGACGATGCGGCGGGCGATGAAGCGCGGGTCCTCCCCCGCCTCGAGCTGCACGGCCAGGTAGTGCAGGGCCGCGTCGACGTCCGAGCCCCTCATCGACTTGATGAAGGCGCTGGCGACGTCGTAGTGCTGGTCCCCGGTCCGGTCGTAGCGGACGGCGGCGGTGTCGACCGCCTGCTCGGCGTCGGCCAGGGTGATGGTCACCGACTCACCCTCGGCCCCGGCGGGCACGGCGTCGAGCGCGACGCCGGCCGCGGCCTCGAGGGTGGTCAGCGCCCGACGGGCGTCGCCGCCGGCGATCCGCACGATGTGGTCGCGGGCCTCCGGCGCCAGGCCGAGCTCGCCGGCCAGCCCGCGCTCGTCCGTCAGCGCCTCGTCGAGGACCTGGCCGAGCTCCGCGTCGTCCAGCGAGGTGAGCCGGATGAGCATGGAGCGGGAGAGCAGGGGCGCGATGACGCTGAAGGACGGGTTCTCGGTGGTGGCGGCGACCAGGATGACCAGGCGGTTCTCCACGCCGGGCAGCAGCGCGTCCTGCTGGGCCTTGCTGAAGCGGTGGATCTCGTCGAGGAACAGGACGGTCTGCCGGCCGTAGAGGGCACGCTCCCGTCCCGCCTGCTCCATCACGGCGCGCACGTCCTTGACCCCGGCCGTCACCGCGGACAGCTCGACGAAGGTGCGCCCGGCGGCGGTCGCGACGAGGTGGGCCAGGGTGGTCTTGCCGGTGCCGGGCGGCCCCCACAGGATCGCCGACAGCGGACCCGCCGCCCCGGCGTGGCCCTCGATCAGCCTCCGCAGCGGGGACCCCGGCCGCAGCACGTCCTGCTGCCCCCGCACCTCCTCGACCGAACGCGGCCGCATGCGCACGGCCAGCGGCGGGCGCAGGTCGGAGCCGTCCCCCGAGGGCTCGCCCCCGGGGTCGCTGAAGAGGTCGGCTCCGGCTTCCACCACGCCCCCGAGGCTACCTGCAGCACGAGGGACCTCCGGCCACGGAACCCGGGACCTAAGTCCCTACTACATTGCGTCGTACTTTGCCAGGATGGAGCACGACGGCGCCGGACGGGCCGTCGACCGGGCACCCCGCCCGGCCTTCACCACGATTCCGGGTCACGCCCGGAAGGAGGTCCTCATGCCACAACGTCTGCGCCTCGTCGGGATCATGCTCATGGTCTTCGGCCTGGTCTTCTTCATCGGTTCGGGTGTCGCGTTCTCGATGTACCAGGACGGGAAGCACTCGCTCCAGAGCTTCAGCGAGGTGCAGGGCGTCGAGCTCAGCTACAACGAGGACGGCCAGCTCGTCGACCGCGGCGACACCGCCGCCGCCGAGGCCATCATGACCATGCTCACCGACGAGTGGGGCTACCCGGTCTCCGACCGTGAGATGGACCCGGCGGACCCGCTGGTCAACACCGCCAGCGAGTACATGTACCAGATGGCCACCATCACCCACCACGTCATCGACGGCACCTACCCGATCACGCTGACCGAGGACGCGGTCGTGGACGCGGACGGCAACCCCCTGACCGAGCTCCAGGTGGGCGACCAGACGCTCGCCGTGCCGGACCCGTTCCCCGCCGAGGGCTGGACCATCGAGTACGACGGCGGCGGCCGCTACTGGCAGGACTTCGACCGCACCAACCCCGCCGACGCGGCGGCCCGCAACGCCATGTGGACCGGCACCGTGCACGGTCTGATCGGTGAGCTCGGCGTCGGCACCGTCACCGCCTCGGCCCTCAAGCTCGCCCTGGGCATGGTGGCCCTGCTGGCCGGCCTGGGCGCGATCAACGTCCTGACGGGTGCCGGGCTGTACTGGGCCGCCGGCCCGCGCCGCACCGCCAGCCTGCCGCCTGCTCCCGTCGAGCAGCCGGAGCTGGAGCGCATCGCCTGACCCTCAGCGGGCAGGCCGAGCAGGAGCCGGGTGCGGGTGCCGCACCCGGCTCCCCGCGTGCCCGCCCCCGGCTGCCCGTCGACGGACGTGCAGGACGGTCGTCCTGGCGACCGGCACGCCGCGGTGCACCTGGTGCCTGTGCGCGGCACGCCGTGGGGCGCACCTGCCTTGCGGCAGAATTGTCCGCCGTGACCGCATCCCCCACCGGCCCGTCGCCCCTGACCCTGGTG
>QEUR01000019.1 GCA_003577095.1 Acidobacteriota bacterium | reverse complement strand
AGGCGGAGTCGTGCCCCCGATCTGCGCGGACCCCAGGTAGCACGCCACAAGGAGGGGCGCCGCGAGCATCCCGGCACGACCCACCATCAGGCCCGCGAGAGTGCCGGCCAAGGGCCACAGCAGGAACGACAGCAGTGCGGCGATGAGTCCCATGAGGTCGGTCGCTCGCAGCGGGACGAGTCTCGACCCGGCCACTGCCTGAAAGATGCCGGGTGACAGCGCCAGGATGTGACCAAAGGCTGCACCGCCACAGATTGGTGCGACAAGTCTTGCCACGCCAGCCCAGGCGTTCCCGGCCCTCCCTGGCACCACCGAGCTCGGCGACCATCCTGAAGACACTCCGGATGCCAAGATGGCCGACACCGCACCCGGCAGTACCTGGTAGTCCCGGGCGACCACGACCAGACGCCCCCATGTCGTCGGTGGCCATCCCCAGACCGGGAAGACAGTCAGCCCCAACAGGAGAATGACGCCTGCCTGCGTCAGGGCGATTCTCGTTGACGGACTACGATGCAGCACGGGGGTTCTCAGCCCCGCCGACGAGCCGCAGATATGCCGATTCAAGACCCCGCGCCCCCTCCTCATGAGGGGACAACTCTCCTGTCTGTCCCGCAAAGCGGACCTTCCCATGATCGAGCACGACCAATCTCTGAGCGATTGGCGTCAAATCCTCTAGGATGTGCGTGCTCAGAAGGACGGTTCGTGTCTCTGCAATTTCTCCAAGCAGAGCACGAATGGAGGCTCGTTGCGCGGGATCCAGGCCAACCGTGGGCTCGTCGAGCAGGAGAACACTGGGATCATGCGCGAGAGCACACGCGATTCCAAGCCGTTGTCTCATTCCTCCGGAAAGAGCACGGGCACGCGCATCCGTCCGATCTGCGAGATCGACGGTTGCCAGGACAGACGCGGTGCGTTCAGCCAGCATGTTCTTAGGCACTCCACGCGCCCAGGCCGCGTACATGACGTTGTCGCGGCAGGACTTGAGTCCCATAAGGCGGAACCGTTGGGGCAGATACCCCACCTTCGAGAAATACGCCAGCTCCCCCCCATCAGGTTGATCCGAGAGGCGTTCACCAGCGAAGGTGAGCGAGCCGCGAGCCGGCCTTCTCAGTCCGGCGAGCACCGTCATGAGCGTGGTCTTTCCAGCGCCATTGGGCCCCAGAAGACCGGTCAGCCCGACAGGCAGCCGCAGGCTGACGTCGTCGATCACTACGTCGCCGCCGCGTCGCACGGTGACACCGTCAGCCTGCAGCATGCGCTCCTCCGATGGGACCCGCGGCAGCGTCAGGTGCGCGCTCAGTTGTTACCGAAACGGAAGTTCGCCGACTGGTAGCTGTTGGGCGTACCGATGGCTTTGGTGTAGTAGTCCCAGCCGCTGACCCCGGCAGCCGAGATCAGCCGACTGCCCGTAGCAAGATAGAAGGAACCCTTCGCGACAAGCGGGTCGGTCCAATACGGGTAGTAGTGACGCAGTTCACCAGTGACCGTCGTAGCGGAGGAGCAGTCGCTGCGGCGGGTCAGTGACGCGAACGCCGTCCGAAGTATCTCCTTCATCGCCCATCCCCTTCTGAGACCGGACCCCGTTTGTCCGGTGCTGCTTGGGACGTTACCCCCCCTCGGGACACTCGTCAACGGTCAGGCGCTCTCCTTGCGCTGCTGACGCTTGCGCGGGGTGACGTCCCGGCGCACGATCGTGGGGTTGACGTTCTCCAGGACGACGTCGCGGGTGATGACCACCTTGGCGATCTCGTCGTCGGAAGGGACGTCGAACATCACCGGCAGCAGCACCTCCTCGAGGATCGCGCGCAGCCCGCGGGCGCCGGTGCCGCGCAGGAGGGCCTGGTCGGCGATCGCCTCGAGCGCCTCGTGGTCGAACTCCAGCTCCACGCCGTCGATCTCGAACATCCGCTGGTACTGCTTGACCAGGGCGTTGCGTGGCTCGGTGAGGATGTTGACCAGGGCGTCCCGGTCGAGGGGGGAGACGCTGGTGATGACCGGCAGCCGGCCGATGAACTCGGGGATGAGGCCGAACTTCATCAGGTCCTCCGGGAGCACGTCGGCGAACTGCTCGTTGGCGTCCTTGGCCGAGCGCAGCTCGGCGCCGAAGCCCAGGCCCTGCTTGCCGGTGCGCGCCTCGATGATCTTCTCCATGCCGGCGAAGGCGCCGCCCACGATGAAGAGCACGTTGCCGGTGTCGATCTGGATGAACTCCTGGTGCGGGTGCTTGCGCCCGCCCTGCGGCGGGACCGAGGCGACGGTGCCCTCCAGGATCTTCAGCAGCGCCTGCTGCACGCCCTCGCCGGAGACGTCCCGGGTGATCGAGGGGTTCTCGGACTTGCGGGCGATCTTGTCGATCTCGTCGATGTAGATGATGCCCGTCTCGGCCTTCTTGACGTCGAAGTCGGCGGCCTGGATGAGCTTGAGCAGGATGTTCTCGACGTCCTCGCCGACGTAGCCGGCCTCGGTCAGCGCGGTCGCGTCGGCGATCGCGAAGGGCACGTTGAGCATCCGGGCGAGGGTCTGGGCCAGGTAGGTCTTGCCGCAGCCGGTGGGCCCGACGAGCAGGATGTTGGACTTGGCGATCTCGATGGCGTCGTCGCCGGTGCGGCTCTCCCCCGCCTGGATCCGCTTGTAGTGGTTGTAGACCGCGACCGCAAGCGCCCGCTTGGCCGGGTCCTGGCCCTCGATGATCTCGTTGCAGAGCTCGATGCACTCGTCGCAGATGTAGACGCCGGGGCCCGCGATCAGCTTCTTGACCTGCTTCTGGCTCTTCCCGCAGAAGGAGCACTTGAGCAGGTCGCTGCTCTCACCCATGCGTGCCACCCGGACGTCCCTTCGTCGTTCGTGCGTCGTGCTCTCGGCCTCGTGCCTGTCCCACGACGGTACCTTGCCGGGCTCGCGGCGCACAGTCTTTTCCGCTCGCGGCGCAGGTGTGTTGCGCGGTGTCCGCTCTCAGCGCAACGTGCGTGACCCGGCTCCGGGGGCAGGACCGGGAGGGCACGCTCGAGCTGGCCCGCGCCACGCTCGCCCGCCTGGACGCGACGGAGCCCGCCACCCCCGAGGGGTGACGGGCTCCGACCGGGCTGCTCACGGCATACCCGAAGGACTCACTCCTCCAGGGACGCCTTGCGCGAGGCGAGCACCTCGTCGACGAGGCCGTACTCCTTGGCCTCGACGGCGGTGAGGATCTTGTCGCGCTCGATGTCCTTCTGGATCTCCTCGACCGTCTTGCCCGAGTGCTTGGCCCAGGTCTCCTCCAACCAGGTTCGCATCCGCAGCACCTCGTTGGCCTGGATCTCGATGTCGGAGGCCTGGCCGTAGTCGCCGCCCATCAGGGCGGGCTGGTGGATGAGCACGCGCGCGTTGGGCAGCGCGAAGCGCTTGCCCGGCGCACCGGCGGCGAGGATCACCGCGGCGGCCGAGGCGGCCTGGCCGATGACGAACGTCTGCACGTCCGGCTTGATGTACTGCATCGTGTCGTAGATGGCGGTCAGCGCCGTGAAGCTGCCGCCGGGGCTGTTGATGTACATCAGGATGTCGCGGTCCGGGTCCTGCGACTCGAGCACGATCAGCTGGGCGATGATGTCGTCCGCCGAGGCGTCGTCGACCTGCACGCCGAGGAAGATGATGCGGTCCTCGAACAGCTTGGTGTAGGGGTCCTGGCGCTTCATCCCGTAGGAGGTGCGCTCCTCGAACTGGGGCAGGATGTAGCGGCTCGAGGGGCCGGCAGGGGCGCGGCCGGTGCCCGCGGTGGGCGTCCAGACGCCGCCGGAGTAGGGGTTGATCGTCATGTCTCTGGCTCTTCTCTGCTCGTGGCGGGCCGGTCAGCGGTCGTTGGAGGCGTCGGCGGAGGACTCGAAGACGTGGTCGACGAAGCCGTACTCCTTGGCCTCGTGCGCGGTGAACCACCGGTCGCGGTCGGAGTCCTTCTCGATCTGCTCCACGCTCTGCCCGGTGTGCTCGGCGATGAGCTCGGCCATCTGCTTCTTGATGTGCAGCATCTGCTCGGCCTGGATCTTGATGTCCGAGGCCGTGCCGCCGATGCCGCCGGAGGGCTGGTGCATCATCACCCGGGCGTGCGGCGTGGCGTAGCGCTTGCCCTTGGTGCCGGCCGACAGCAGGAACTGGCCCATCGAGGCCGCCAGTCCCATCGCCACGGTCGCGACGTCGTTAGGGACCCACTTCATGGTGTCGAAGATCGCCATGCCGGCGGTCACCGAGCCGCCCGGGGAGTTGATGTAGAGCCAGATGTCGCTCTCGGGGTCCTCGGCGGAGAGCAGCAGCAGCTGGGCGCAGATCGCGTTGGCGTTGTCGTCGCGGACGTCCGAGCCGAGGAAGATGATCCGCTCCTTCAGGAGCCGGTTGTAGATCTGGTCGTCCAGCCCGGCGACCGGGCGCTCGGCCATCCTCGGGGTCGTCTCGTTCCCGTCGCTCATGTGTCGTCCTCGTTCCTGGTATGCCGTGCCCGGGCGCGGTGCGCCCGCGCAGCGGCTGGTTGGCGGGGCTTTCACATGACCCTAACGTCCGCCCCGCGCCGGACACTCCCGCAGGCCGACGGTGTTCGCCCTGAGCGCAGCCGCCCGGTCGGCGCAGGCCAGGGACCGTGAGATGGTGGCTCCCGTGAGCTCACCCGGCCCCCGCACCGACCGCACCTGGATGGTGGCCCTGGCCGCCTCGTTCTGGGGGCTGTCGGCCCTCTGGCGCGACCCGCTCGCGCGCGAGCTGCCGTCGCTGGCCATCGTCTTCTGGGAGCACGTGCTGCTCGTGGTGCTGGTGAGCCCCTGGCTGGTGCCGGCGGTCCGTCGGGTGCTGGCCGCGTCGTGGCGCACGCAGCTCTCCGTGCTCGTCATCGGCGCCGGCTCCTCGGCGCTGGCCACCGTCCTGTTCACCGCCGCCTTCCGGCTCGGCGACCCGATCACCCCTCAGGTGCTGCAGAAGCTCCAGCCGCTGGTCGCGGTCGCCCTGGCCGCGCTGCTGCTCGGCGAGCGCGTCCGGCCCAGGTTCCTGCTCTTCCTGCTGCCGGCGCTCGCCGGCGCCTGGCTGCTGGCCTTCGCCGACCCGCTCGGGGTGAGCGTCGCCAGCGCCCAGGCGGCGCTGCTGGCGGTCGGCGCGGCCACGCTCTGGGCGGCCGGGACCGTGCTGGGCCGGCTGGCCAGCGCCGAGCTGCGCTTCCGCGACCTGGTCGCGCTGCGCTTCGCGGTCGGACTGGCCGCCCTGGGGGTGCTCGCGGCGGCCACCTCGACACCGCTGGCGGTCCCGTGGTCTGCCGCTCCCCCGATCGCGGCCCTGGCGCTGCTGCCGGGCCTGGCCGCGATGGTCCTCTACTACCTGGCGCTGGGGCGCACGCCGGCCTCCCGGGCCACGCTGGCCGAGCTGGCCTTCCCGCTCACCGCGGCGCTCGTCGGCGTGGTGGTCCTGGGCGCGCGCCCCACCGGCACCCAGTGGCTGGGCATGGCGCTGGTGCTGGCCAGCGTCGTGGCCCTGTCGCTGCACGAGCGCCGCGCCGCCGTGCCGGCCGTCGCCGCGCCCGGGCCGGCGCGCGGGCACCTCGCCGGGACGACGCGGTAGGACGCGACGACCCCCGACCTCCGGGGAGGTCGGGGGTCGCGTCGGTGTCCGTGCGGGGGGCGCGCGTCAGGCCTTCTCGGTCTCCTCGACCTCGTCCTCGACGACGACCTCGGCGTCCTCGGCGTCCTCGGCCTCGTCGAGCTCGTCCTCGTCCAGCTCGAGCGCCTCGTCCTCGTCCTCGGTCGGGTCGATGGCGTCCAGGTCGACGACGTTGCCGTCGGTGTCGGTGACGGTCGCGGCCTCGAGCACGGAGGCGAGCGCCTTGCGGCGGCCGACCTCGGCGACCATCGAGGAGACCTGCCCTGCCTGGTCGATCTGCTGGGCGAACTCCTGCGGGTTCATGCCGTACTGCTGGGCGGTCATCATGATGTACTCGATCAGCTCGCCCTGGTCGACCTCGACGGAGTCGCGCTCGACGAGGGCGTCCAGCAGGAACTGGGTCTTCATCGCCTTGGTGGTGGACTCGGTGACCTCGGCGCGGTGCACGTCGTCGTCGAGGCGGTTCTCGCCCTCGAGGTGGCGGTGCACCTCGGCCTCGACGAGGTTCTCCGGCACCGGGATCTCGACCATCGCCAGCATCGCGTCGAGGACCTTGTCGCGGGCGCTGACGCCCTGCTCGAAGCGGGCGGCCTGGTCGGCCTGCTTGCGCAGGTCCTCGCGCAGCTCCTCCAGGGTGTCGTGCGGGCTGGCCAGCTGGGCGAACTCGTCGTCCAGCTCGGGCAGCTCGCGCTCCTTGACGGCCTGCACGGTGACGGTGACCTCGGCCTCCTCGCCGGCGCGGTCGCCGCCGGCCAGCGGCGCGGTGAACTCGACGGTCTCGCCCGCCTTGGTGCCGCGCAGCGCCTTGTCCAGGCCCTCCAGCATGTTGCCCGCGCCGATCTCGTAGGAGACGCCGGTGACCGAGTCGATCTCCTCGTCACCGATCCTGGCGGACAGGTCGATGGTCGTGTGGTCGCCGGTCTTGGCCTTGCGGGTGATCGGCTTCAGCGTCGCGAAGCGGCCGCGCAGGGCCTCCATCCGGGTCTCGACGTCCTCGTCCGTCGCGCCGACCGGCTCGACCTCGACGGCGATGCCGGAGAAGTCGGGCAGCTCGAAGGCGGGCACCACGTCGACCTCGGCGTCGAAGGCGAGGTCCTGGCCGTCCTCGAGGGGCAGCTGGGTCAGGTTGACGTCCGGCTGGCCCAGCGGCTTCAGGTCGTGCTCGGCCACGGCCTGCGTGTAGAGCTCGGGCAGGGCCTCGTTGACGGCCTCCTGCACGACCGTGCCACGGCCGAAGCGCTGGTCGATGATCCGGTTGGGGACCTTGCCCTTGCGGAAGCCCGGCACCTGCACCTGCGCGCCGATGGCGCGGTAGGCCGCGTCCAGACGGGGCTTGAGTTCCGCGGCGGGGACCTCGACGGTCAGCTTGACCCGGGTCGGGGTCAGGGTCTCGACAGCGCTCTTCACTGGTGGTGCTCCAGGGTGTTGGGGGAGGTATGGCGTGCCCCGCGGGCACGACGGTTTCGTCACCATGCTAGGTGGTCGGGGTAGCCGGATTCGAACCGGCGGCCTTCCGCTCCCAAAGCGGACGCGCTACCAAGCTGCGCCATACCCCGTGGCCCGGTGCCGGAGCACGACGGCCAGAGGGCTAGACTATCGGCTCGGTCGCGCCGCCCCGACCACTCCGGGCGCCGCCACCGCGCGGGTGTAGCTCAATGGTAGAGCCCCAGTCTTCCAAACTGGCAACGCGGGTTCGATTCCCGTCACCCGCTCTCGCCGCCGCCGGCGCCTAGGATCGGCCCATGAGCTCCGACGACGACACCGTGGTCGTGACCGGGACGGGCAGGGCGTCGGCCGCCCCCGACGTCCTCGTCATGGACCTGCGCCTCGAGGGGCACGGCCGCACCGTGGGCGAGGCACTCACCGCCCTGACCCGCGCCTCCCGCTCCTGCCACGACGCGCTGCCCGGCGAGTCGGTGCGCACGCACGGGCTGGGCGTCCACCCGCGCCACGACCGGCAGGGCGACCAGGCGGGGCACACGGCATACCAGTCCCTGCAGGTCCGCACCGGCGACCCGGCGCGCGCGGGCGAGCTGGTGCAGCGGCTGGGCGAGGCGGTCGGCGACGCGCTGGGGGTCGAGGGCCTGCGGCACGAGGTGTCCGACACCGCCTCCCTGCAGCGGCAGGCCCGGGAACGGGCCTTCGGGGACGCGGTCGAGCGGGCCGAGCAGTATGCCGAGCTCGCCGGCCGGGTGCTCCTCGGCGTGCGCTGGGTACGCGAGCCGGGGACCGGCGGGCCGCGCCCGCTCGCCGACCACGGGGCACGGATGGCGATGGCCGCAGGGCCGGTCGTCGACCCCGCCGAGCACGAGGTGACGGTCGCCGTCGAGGTGGCCTGGCAGCTGGAGTCCTGAGCGGCCCGTGTCCCGGGGCACGACTGCGCGGAAATGCCAGGAGACGCTCAGCGCTCGGCGCCGATGTCCCCGAGCAGCCCGCGGGCGTAGGAGGCGTGCACCGACTCCTCGTCGGAGGGCTGGTAGAGCCCGGCGCGCACGTCCCGGGAGAGCCGCTCCAGCTCCGAGCCGCGGTAGAAGTGCCGCCCGCCGGAGGCGCGCAGGCACTGGTCGACGGCCCGCAGCGCTGCCTCGGTCACGCGGGACTTCACGCCGGAGAGCTGGAGGTACCAGCGCGGGCCGTGGTCGGTGGTGCCGGGCACCTGGGCGGGAGCGCCGTCGTCGCCAACGGTGCCGACGGCGTCCAGGTCGGCTGCGAGCTGCTCGATCTGCAGGACGGCCCCGTCCAGGGCGATGGCCGCGTCGGCGAGCCGCCAGCGGATGTCGGGGTCGTCGGCGTGGACGATGCCCTTGCTGCGCGAGACGCGGGTGACCGCGACGTCGCGGGCGACGGCGACCGCGCGCTCGGCGACGCCGCAGTAGACCGCCGCGACGGTGAGCTCGAAGACCCCGAAGATGCCGAAGCGCAGCGGGTCCTGGGTGGGGCCGACCGGCACCAGGTCGAGCACGTCGGCGGCCGCCAGGGGCGCTCCGCGGAGCACCGTCGTGCAGGACTGGGAGGCGCGCATGCCGTGGGTGTCCCAGTCCTCTAGGACCTCGACCCCCTCGCCCCGGCGCAGGACGCCGAAGACCAGCCGGTCCTCCTCCCCATCGGTCCCGGCGACCTTGGCGTGGGTGATCAGCCGGTCCCAGGCCGGCGACATGGAGGTGAAGATCTTGGTGCCGGTCACGGCATACCCGCCCCGGCCGTCCGGCTCGGCGGTGGACCAGGAGTCGAAGAGCATGACGTCGTTGCCCGCCTCGGAGATGCCGAAGGCGAACAGCTCGTCGCGGGCGGCCGCCTCCAGCACCGCGCGGGCGCCGTCCAGACCCCGCCGGAGCGCCAGCAGCGCGGCGCCGGTGACGACCAGGTGCATGTTGATGCCCAGCGCCGCCGACGGGTCGGCGGTGGCCAGACGGCGCTGCAGGCGGGTGACGTCGAGCACCGGGGCGCCAAGCCCGCCGAGCTCCTCGGGGACGAACAGCCGCAGGTAGCCCCGCTCGCGGAGGTCGTCCAGGGTCTGCGTGAAGAAGGCGTTGTCGCGGTCGTAGCCGGCGGCCCGCTCCCGGAAGGTGCCGAGCAGGTCGTCGGGGAGCAGCCGCTGGACGAGGTCGTCGTAGGTCGGGGACATGGTCCCAGGGTAGGCGGGTGGAGCGGCCTCCACGCGGGCGCCGGCCACCTGGTCACAGCCCGAGGACCGCGCCCGCGATGAGGAAGTAGACGATCAGCCCGGTGGCGTCCACGAAGGTGGTGATGAGCGGCGCGCTCACCACGGCCGGGTCGACGCCGAGCCGCCGGGCGACCAGCGGGATCAGCCCGCCGGCGGTGGCGGCCAGGGCGCAGACCACGACGAGCGAGAGGCTGATCACCAGGGCCACCCGGCTCTCGGTGAACAGCTCCGCGGGCAGGTAGGCGACGACCGCCAGGGTCACGCCGAGCGTCAGGCCGGTGGCCAGCTCCTTGCCCGCGACCCGCAGGACGTCCCCGGGCCGCACGTCGTCCACGGCGAGGGCGCGGATCATCGTGCTGGCCGCCTGGGCGCCGACGTTGCCACCGGTGCCGATGAGCAGCGGGATGAAGAGGGCGAGGGAGACGACCTGCTGCAGGCGGTCCTCGAAGTAGTCGAGCACGTTGACGGTGAGGGTCGCGGCCACGATCAGGACGAGCAGCCAGACGATCCGTCCGCGGGCCAGCGCCAGGAAGGGGGTGGCGAGGTATGGCGTGCTCAGCCGCTCCATGCCGACGGCGCGCGCCTCGTCCTCGGCCTCCTCGATCTGCAGGACACGCATGGCGTCGTCGACGGTGAACATCCCGACGAGGCGGTGGTCGTCGTCGAGGACGGGCACCGCGAGCGCGCCGTGGTCGCAGACGGCGCGCGCGGCGTCCTCCTGGTCCTCGGAGACGTAGACGCTGATCGGCTCGCGCATGACCTCGCTCACGGGTGTCCCCGGCTCGGTGGCCAGCAGCCGGCGCAGCGACACCACACCCACCACCCGCTGGCCCTCGTCGACGACGGGGACGACGTAGACGGTCTCGGCCCGGCCGTCGTCGGAGCGGACCGCCGCCAGCGCCTCGGCGACCGTGGCTCCCTGCGGCACGCTGACCAGCCTCGGGGTGCTCCACCGGCCGACGGTCTCGGCGGCGTGGGACAGGACGGCCTCCGTGGCCGCCCGCTCCTGCGGGGTGAGCGTGCCCATCAGCCTCGTGGCCAGGTGCTCGGGCAGCCCCTCGAGCAGGCGGGCCCGGTCGTCCGGCTCCAGCCCGGCCACGAGGTCGCGCGCCTGCGGGTCGGGCAGCGCCTCGACCAGCTCGGCCTGGACGGCCGGCTCGAGCATCTGCAGGGCGCGCACCGAGCTGTCGCGCGGCAGCATCCGGAAGGCGGTGACCCGCTGCCGGGCGTTCATCCGCTCCAGCTCGTCGACGACGAGCGGCAGGTCGGCCCCGTGCAGCAGCGCCCGGAGCCGCTCGGCGTCCCCGGCCTGCTGGAGGCGCGCCTCCTGCACCGCCTGCCGGGTCTGCTCCTGCTGCTGCTCGCGCCTGCGGCGGGCCGGCCCGCCGTTCACGGCAGCGGCGGGAGGGTGCCCTCCGACTCGTAGGCGGTCACCATGTCGATGCGCCGCTGGTGCCGTTCCTCGCCCGAGAACGGCGTCCCCAGGAAGGCCGCGGCGATCTCCCGCCCCTCCTCCAGGGACAGGAAGCGGGCGCCGAGGGAGAGCACGCGCGCGTCGTTGTGCTCGCGGGTCAGCCGGGCCAGCTCGGGCGTCCAGGCCAGCCCGGCCCGGATGCCCGCCACCTTGTTGGCGGCCATCTGCTCGCCGTTGCCGGAGCCGCCGAGCACGATGCCCAGGCTGCCGGTGTCGGCGGCCACGCCCTCCGCGGCGCGCAGCACGTAGACGGGGTAGTCGTCCTGCGCGTCGTAGTCCTGCGGCCCGTGGTCGACGACCTCGTGACCCTGCTCGGCGAGCCAGGTCACCAGGTCGCGCTGCATCTCGTACGCGGCGTGGTCGCCGCCGACGTGGACGCGCATCAGCTGAAGTCGGGGTGGGCGTCGCGGGTGCGCTTGAGCTCGTAGAAGCCCGGCGTGCCGGCGACGAGCACGCAGCCGTCCCAGAGCTTGCCGGCGGCCTCGCCCTTGGGCGCGGGGGTCACGACCGGCCCGAAGAAGGCGACCTCGTTGACCGAGATCACCGGGGTGCCGACGTCGTCGCCGACGAGGTCGATGGCCCGCTGGTGGCTGGCGCGCAGGGCGTCGTCGACGTCGGTGGTGGTCGCGACGTCGTTGAGGGCCGGGTCCAGGCCGAGCTCCTCGACGACCTCGGCGAGGACCTGGTCCAGGTGCTCGCTGCCGCGCCCGTCGAGGTGGATGCGCTGGCCGAAGGCGTCGTACATCTTCTTGCGCAGCACGTTGGCCTCGTCCTCGGGCAGGTCCTTGGTCGCGGCGATGATCGCGCGGACGGGCGTCCAGGAGCGGTCGAGCATCGCGCGGTAGCCCTCGTCCAGGTGCCGGCCCTCGTTGAGCACCGACAGGCTCATCACCGACCAGGTCACGTCGATGTCCCTGACCTTCTCCACCTCCATCATCCATCGGGAGGTCATCCAGGCCCACGGGCAGACGGGGTCGAAGAACATCTCCGCGCGGTCGCGGCTAGGTGCGGTGCTCTCAGTCATGGCACCATCGTGTCACCCCCCGCTCCCCCCGGACGACCCAGGAGGTCACCGCATGCCCGGAACGAACCTGACCCGCGACGAGGCGACTCAGCGTTCGCAGCTCATCGCCACCGAGTCCTACGAGGTGGCGCTGGACCTGACCACGGGCCCGGAGACCTTCCGCACCACCAGCACGGTGCGCTTCCGCTGCGCCGAGCCGGGCGCGCAGACCTGGATCGACTTCGTCGGCCGGTCGGTCGGGTCGGTCGTGCTCAACGGGCGCGAGCTGGACCCGGCGCAGGTGTGGGCCGACGGGCGGATCACCCTGACCGACCTCGCCGCGGACAACGAGCTGACCGTCGTGGCGACCGGCGACTACATGAACACCGGCGAGGGCCTGCACCGGTTCGTCGACCCGGCGGACGGCGAGGTCTACCTCTACAGCCAGTTCGAGGTGCCCGACAGCCGCCGGATGTATGCCGTCTTCGAGCAGCCCGACCTCAAGGCCACCTTCGCCTTCACCGTGACCGCGCCGGCCCACTGGCAGGTCATCTCCAACGAGCCGACGCCCGAGCCGGTGCCCGCCGGCACGGGGACGCTCGACGGCTCCGCCGAGGTCGAGGCCGCCACCTGGCGCTTCGCGGCCACCCCGCGCATCTCCTCCTACATCACCGCGCTCGTCGCCGGCCCCTACGACGTCGTGCGCGACACCGTGCCCACCCGGGCGGGCGAGGTCCCCCTGGGGGTGTTCTGCCGACGCAGCCTCACCCCATACCTCGACGCCGACAACGTGCTCGAGGTGACCAAGCAGGGCTTCGCCTTCTTCGAGGCCGAGTTCGACCAGCCCTACCCGTTCAGCAAGTACGACCAGATCTTCACGCCGGAGTACAACATGGGCGCGATGGAGAACGCCGGGTGCGTGACCATCGTCGAGAGCTACGTCTTCCGGTCCAGGGTGACCGAGGCGCTGGTCGAGCGGCGCGCGCTGACGATCCTGCACGAGCTGGCGCACATGTGGTTCGGCAACCTGGTCACGATGCGCTGGTGGGACGACCTGTGGCTCAACGAGTCCTTCGCCGAGTGGGCCTCGACGACCTGCCAGGCCGAGGCGACCCGGTGGAAGGACGCCTGGACCACCTTCGGCACCTCGGAGAAGGCGTGGGCCTACAAGCAGGACCAGCTCTCCTCGACCCACCCGGTCGCCGCCGACATGGTGGACCTGGCCGCCGTCGAGGTGAACTTCGACGGCATCACCTACGCCAAGGGCGCCTCGGTGCTCAAGCAGCTGGTCGCGTATGTCGGTCGCGAGCCGTTCCGGGACGGGCTGCGGTCCTACTTCGCGCACCACGCGTGGGGCAACACCACGCTGACCGACCTGCTCGTCGAGCTGGAGCGGACCTCCGGCCGCGAGCTGCGCGAGTGGTCGCGGCTGTGGCTGGAGACGGCCGGGGTCAACACGCTCACGCCGCAGGTCGAGGTGGCCGAGGACGGCACGATCGCCTCGCTGGTGATCACCCAGACCGCGCCCGAGGAGCACCCGACGCTGCGGCCGCACCGGCTCGCGGTCGGCTGCTACGACCTGGTCGACGGCGCGCTGGTCCGCACCCACCGCGAGGAGCTCGACGTCGACGGGGTGCGCACCGAGGTGCCGGGGCTGGTCGGCCGGCCGGTGCCGGACCTGCTGCTGGTCAACGACGACGACCTGGCCTACGCCAAGATCCGGCTCGACGAGCGCTCGCTGCGGACCGCGCTGGAGCACGTGCGGGCGTTCACCGACTCCCTCCCCCGGGCCCTGGTGCTCGGCGCCGCCTGGGACATGACGCGGGACGCGGAGATGCCGGCGACCGACTACGTCCGGCTGGTGCTCGAGGCGCTGCCCGGCGAGAGCGACTCCACGCTGCTGCGGGTGCTGATCCAGCAGGTGACCACGGCCGCGCTGACCTACACCGCGCCGGAGCACCGCGACGACGTCGTGGCCGAGCTCACCTCGGGTCTGCGCTCGGCCACCGAGCAGGCCGCTCCGGGCAGCGACGCCCAGCTGCAGCTGGCGACCGCGTGGGCGGCGCTGGCCCGCTCGGAGGAGGACGTTGCCCGGGTCCGCGGGCTCCTCGACGGGGAACAGGTCCTGGAGGGCCTGGAGCTCGACCAGGACATGCGCTGGACCTTGCTGACCTCGCTGGCCACCTCCGGCGCGGCGGACGAGGCGCGGATCGCGGCCGAGCAGGAGCGGGACAACACCGCCACCGGCCGGGAGAAGGCGGCGCGGGCGCGCGCCGCGATCCCGACCTCGGAGGCCAAGGAGGCCGCCTGGGTCGCGGCGGTGGAGCGGTCGGGGCTGTCCAACTCGGTGCTGGCCTCGATGGCGCTCGGCTTCGGCTGGGTGCACGACACGTGGCTGCTGGAGCCCTACGTGGAGCGCTACCACGACGTGGTCGAGCGGGTCTGGGCCGAGCGCACGCACCACATCGCCGAGTCGCTGGCGGTCGGCTTCTACCCGCTGGCCGTGGCCACGCCCCAGCTGCGCGACGCGACCGAGGCCTGGCTGGCCGCGCACCCCGACGTGCCCAGCTCGCTGCGCCGCACCGTGGCCGAGAACCGCGACGCCGTGGCCCGCGCGGTGCGGGCGCAGGCGGCCGACGCGCGGGGCTGAGGCGCGCGGGCCGACGCGCACGGAGCGATCGGTCCGGCGACACGACCGGGCGGGACCGGCCCACCCGTGCACGTGCACGCATGGGCCGCTCGGAGCCGGGCGCGTCGCCGGGACGGGGAGCCGCGCGGCGTCAGCCGTCCAGGCCGAACGTCTCCTCGCGCTCCCGGGAGGACGCCTCTTCGCCGAGCCAGGTCACCCGGTAGGTCCCGTCGACGGTCGTGAACACGTCACGGGTCCACTCGGCCAGCTCGCGGTCCAGGTCGGCACCGGCGGCGATCCGCTGGGAGACCCGGCCGGAGCTGTCACGCACCCAGACGTGCACCGCCTCGTGCGGCGGCGACCAGGTCGACCACCACAGGTGCCCGGACGTGCGCATCCAGGACGTCTCGGCGCGCAGGAAGACCCGTGCCACCTCCTGGCCGACCTCGTCGAGCACGACGCCGGCGCGGTCCCGGAAGGGCTCGAGGCGCGGGTCGCGCTCCTCGTCCCCCTCCGGCGGTGACCAGGGCACCGTCCCGTCCTAGTCCTGCTGGCTGACCGTGCGGGCCAGCCGGCGGGCCGAGCGCCAGGTGAACAGCTCTTCCAGCAGCACCCGGCTCCCGTCGGGGCCGGCCAGGGGCACGCGCCAGTTGGGGTACTCCTCGTCGGTGCCAGGCTGATTGATCACGCGCTTGTCGCCGGCCAGGTCGCTGACGCTGACCCCGACGAGTCGCGCCGGGGTGCGGGTGAGGAAGGCGTGCAGGGCCTCCACCTGCTCGGGGACGCCGCCGCCGTCGCGCAGCAGACCGCGCCGGCGCAGGTCGGCCAGCACCTCCTCGCGGGAGCGGGCGTCCTCCGCGCGCTCCTCCTCCAGGCTGCGCTCGAGCAGCCCCAGACGGTGGCGCAGGTCGACGTGCACGCCCTCGAGGTAGCCGGCTGTCGGCGGCAGGTCGTGGGTGGTGACGGTCGCCAGGCACAGCTCGCGCCACCGGCTGGGGTCGAGCAGTCCGCCGTCGCCCTCCCAGTCGCGCTCGAACCACAGGATCGAGGTGCCCATCACGCCGCGCCCGCGAAGGTAGTCGCGCACCCACGGCTCGACGGTGCCCAGGTCCTCGCCGATGACGACCGCGCCGGCGCGGTGCGCCTCGAGCAGCAGGATGCCGACCATCGCCTCGTGGTCGTAGCGCACGTAGGTGCCCTGGAAGGGCTTCATCCCCTCCGGGATCCACCACAGGCGGAAGAGTCCGATCACGTGGTCCACGCGCAGGCCGCCACTGTGCCGCAGCGCGGAGCGCACCATGTCGCGGTAGGGCGCGTAGCCCAGCTCGGCCAGCTCGTCGGGACGCCACGGCGGCTGGCTCCAGTCCTGACCGACCTGGTTGTACTGGTCCGCGGGGGCGCCGACGGTCACGCCGCGCGCCAGCGCGGA
This sequence comes from Acidobacteriota bacterium, assembly GCA_003577095.1. GTDB lineage: Bacteria > Actinomycetota > Actinomycetes > Actinomycetales > Dermatophilaceae > Ornithinicoccus. The sequence goes on along the minus strand of QEUR01000019.1, from coordinate 6,257 downwards.
CCCCAGCGACCAGGCGTCGGCACCCTCCGGGTGGACACCCACGGCCAGGTCCGCCAGGACCCCGACCGACATACCGGTGTCGAGCAGGTCGCGCTGCACGCGGGCCAGCTGGTCGTCGAGGATCCACTGCAGCCACAGGTGGAACTCCACCTCCTCGGCGTGCTTCTCGCGGAAGGCGTCGACGGCCGCCGAGCGCGGGTCCTGCAGCTCGGCCGGCCACTGCCGCCAGGAGGTGCCGTGGAACTGGCACAGCGCGCACCAGGTGGCGAAGTCGACCAGGCCCTGCCCCTCCCGCTCGACGAAGGCGTGGAAGGCGCGGGCCCGCCGCAGGGAGCGCTTCTGGCGGAAGATCATCCGCAGCGCGGCCTCCTTGGCCATCCACACCGCGTCGCGCTCGATGAAGTCGAGGTCGAGGTAGGCGCGGGCGTCGTCGGAGTGCCACTCGACCAGCTGGCGCTCGGCCGCCGACAGGTAGCCGACCTCCGGCACGTCCTCGACCCGGATGTAGAGGGGACTGAAGAAGCGCCGGCTCGTCGGCAGGTAGGGCGAGGGCTCGACGGGCGGCACCGGCTCGGCGGCGTGCAGCGGGTTGACCAGCACGAAGTCGGCGCCCATCCCGGCCGCCCACGCGCCCGCGTCGCCGAGGTCGGCGAGGTCGCCGATCCCCCACGACCCGGCGGAGCGCATGGCGTAGAGCTGGGTCATCAGGCCCCAGGACTGGGTCCCGGGCGCGGCCAGCGCCTCCGGCAGGTCGAGGGTCGCCGGGGTGACGACCAGGGGCATCGTCCGTGTGCGCTCGCCGGAGGTCGCCCGCACGGTGTGCCAGCCCAGCGGGAGGTCGCCGCCGACGTCGAGCAGGACCCTCGCCACGGTGGTGCCGTCCACCTCCCGGGTCTCCGGCAGCCCCGTGGAGCCGAGCTCGCGCTCGGTGCCGTCCTCGAGCACCAGCCGGGCGTCGAAGCGCACCCCCTGGGCGACGTGCACCGGCACCTGCGGCGCGGTGCCCTCCGTGGTCACGACGACGGGCGGCAGTACGCGTCGCCACGGCGCCAGCTCGACCTCGACCAGCTCCCGCTCGACGGCCGCGGCGTCACCGGCGTCCACGCCGAGCGCGGCCAGGACGGCGACCACGGTCTCCGTCGAGACCTGCGTGTGGCGGCCCTGCCAGTCCCAGAACTGCGTGGCGACGCCGTGCGCGTCGGCCAGCTCGGTCAGGCGGGGGGTGAGCTCGGTCACGGTCGACCTTTCGTGGTGCGGGGGCGGGGTGCGGGACGGGCGCGGCGTCCGGCCCTAGTCTCTCAGGACTCCCGCCGTGCTCCCGTACCCGCGGGCGGCGCGTCCCCGGCTCACCGGTCGTCCTCCTGTCTAATGGGGGTATGCCGCTCCGCACCGCCCCGTTCGAGCGCTGGGAGGACGCGCTGGCCTGGTTGGCCGGTGCCCCGCTGCGCATCGTGCTCATCCTCGCGGCGGCCGTCGTCGTGCGCTGGCTGGCGCACCGCTCGATCCGCACGCTCGTCCAGCGTGCCGTCGAGCGCGCCGACGACCACGAGCGCACCAGCTTCGAGCGGATGATCGACCGGGCCGCCGGGGTCAACCTCGAGCGCCGGCGGCAGCGGGCCCTGACGACCGGGTCGCTGCTGCGCAGCGTCGCCACCTTCGTCATCGGCGTGGTCACCCTGCTCACCATCTTCGCCGAGCTCGGGCTCCCCCTCGGGCCGCTGCTCACCTCGGCCGGGATCGGCGGGGTGGCCCTGGGCTTCGGCGCCCAGTCGCTGGTCAGGGACTTCCTGTCGGGGATCTTCATGATCATCGAGGACCAGTACGGCGTCGGCGACGTGATCGACACCGGCGAGGCCGTCGGGACCGTGGAGGAGGTGTCGCTGCGGGTGACCCGGCTGCGCGACGCGAGCGGCGTCGTGTGGTTCATCCGCAACGGCGAGATCGTCCGGATCGGCAACCGCAGCCAGGGCTGGGCGATGGCCGTGATCGACGTGCCGGTGGCCTACGACGAGGAGCCCCGGCGGGTGCTGCCGATCCTGGAGCGGGTGGTCGCCGAGGTGGCCGAGGACCCCGAGTGGTCCGACCGGCTGCTGGAGACCCCCACGGTCGCCGGCGTCGAGTCCGTCTCGGGCGGCACGATGACCCTGCGCGTCTTCGCCAAGACCCGGCCGGGCGAGCAGTTCGCCGTCCCCCGCGAGATCCGCGGGCGCGCGAAGGTGGCCTTCGACGAGGCGGGCGTCCGCGGCCCGACCGTCCCGCCCTTCCAGGGGCCGCAGAACTGACCCGCTCTGCGAGACTGCTGGGATGACAGGGAGGTCACCGGCCGGGGACGCACGCGCGGACGCTGCGCAGGCGCTCGCCGCGAGCCACGGCGCCGACCTGCACCACCTCGCCTCGATGCTCACCGGCAGCACCGACACCGCCACCGCCCTCGTCGCGCGCACCCTCCTGGCCGCCGACGACGCCGTGGCCGGAGCAGGGGGGGCACCGGCTCGAGACGGACCTGGTCCGGCTCTACCAGCGCACGGCGCCGCGGACCAGGGAGCGTGCCGAGCCCGGCCGCGCGAGGGACGCCGGTGACGTCCTGCGGATGCTGCGCCCGCGCGCCCGGGCGGCGTCCGCGCTGCGTCTGGTGCGGGGCTGGGACACGACGGCGGTCGCGCGGGCGGTCGGGGTCCGCCCGCACCGGGTCGACGCCCTGGTCCCGACCACCCCGGGCCCGGCGGTCGCGCTGGCCGCCGTCGCCGACCAGCACGCCCTGACCGGGACCGAGCTGGACCGCGAGCTCGTCGACGAGCTGCGCGCGGCGGTCCCGCCTGCCACCACACCCGGGCAGGGCCGGCGGTGGCGCTGGCTGGCCGCGGCGGCGGTCCCGCTCGCCGTCCTGGCGGCCTGGGCGGTCGTCACCGACGGGCCCGGAGGCGGGCCGGAGCCGTCGGCGGTCACCTCGGGGGTCGACGAGGGTCCGCGGACCGACCTCTCCGCCCTGGGCTGGACGCTGGACGACGACGGCGACCCGCCGAGGGCGGCCATGGGGCTGGTGGTGAGCAAGGTCCTCACCGTCCCCGCCGGCCGGTCCCAGGAGGTCTCCTGGCCGTCGCCGATGAACTCCCACGCCAGCTTCGCCGTGCTCTGGTGCGACATGCCGCCCGCGGAGGACGCCAACCTCACCGTGCCGTCCGCGACGCTGGCCGTGGGCGGGGACGAGGTCGCGCTGCCCTGCGCCGGTCGCGACGGCTCCCCACCGGTCACCGGGCTCGTGCCCCTCCCCCCGGGCGGCTCCGGGGAGATCCCGCTCGAGGGCGACCTGCCGCCCGGTGGCGCGGCGACCCTCGCCGTCTACGACGAGGACGACTCCGCCGAGGCGCCGCTGCCCCGCGGCGGCCTCGTCGACGCCCCTCCTGCACCGGAGGGCAGCGTCGTCCTGGATCCGGTCGACACCGTTCCGGTGCCGGCCTACGGCATGGAGCGCCGGGCCTGGCGGACCGCCTCCCTCGAGGTGGGGCACGACAGCGCGGTGCGCGTGTGGGTGGGCCGGTCCGGCGCCGTGACGGTGAACGTGGACGGGGTCCCGGTCACCGACGACGGGGAAGTGAGCGTGGCGCAGGAGTGGATGGCACGGGGTGCCACCGGCTCGGGGCCTGACCGGCCCAACTGGCGCACGCAGCGGCCCGACCTGCGCTGGGGCAGGTGGCTGGCCTGGGTGCCGGGCGAGGTGCGCACCTTCGACCTGCCCGACGTCGTCCGACCCGCCCCGGGCGGGCGGACCACGGTCAGCGTGCAGGTCGAGACCGAGAACATGGACCAGCACGTCCAGGTCGCGGTCCTCGACGCCACGAGGGCGGAGGTCGACACCGGGCCGGCCCGCCCCGTGGCGGTCCCCGAGGCGCCCAGCCAGGTGGACGGCCACCGCCTGGTCGGTGCCTGGCGGCTGCCCCTCGACGGCCATCGCCGCGAGCTGGCGGGTGCTCCGACGACCGGTCCGCTGGAGCCCGTGGGACTGCTGCCGGGCGAGGTCTCGACGGTCATGATGTGGGGCTCGCCGGGCGTGGTCGCGCGCGGCGACGAGACGGCGGAGATCTGGTACGACGTGGACGTCGCGAACGCCGTGCAGGCCCTCCGAGCAGGCTGGCTCCCGCCCGTCCCACCCGGCCGCGGCGCGCTCAATGCCTCGGCCCCGGCCGTCCACGGCGGCGGCGAGGGCCTGCTGCTGCTCTACCAGCCGGTCGCCTACGAGGACTTCGACTTCTCCGCCGGCAGCGTCCCGCCCGGGTCGTGGCGGGTGGGCGAGGAGCCGCCACGGGACAGCCTGTACCGCGGCGTCGAGCCCGTCGCGGTCATCGGCCCGGACGACCTCGAGGACGGCACGGCGGCCGTCGACCTGCCGGACACCGCGCCGGTCGCGGCTCGCATCACCACGGAGGGACGCGGCCGCATCCGCTTCCAGGTCGACGGCTACGCCGCCGACAACCTCTGGAGCTCGCAGGGATGGTGGTCCAGCTGGACCGACCAGGCCGTGGTCACCGAGGTCGACCTCAGCTACGCCGAGGGCATCGGGGATCGGGAGCTGACCATCGAGGTGGAGGACTACGAGGAGTTCACCGTGGAGGTGCTGGCCCCGGGCCACCTCGGCCACTGAGACACTGGGGGCGTGACCCACCAGCCCGACAGCACCACCAGCACGGCCGCGGCGCCGGCGCAGGAGACGCCGCCGACCTTCTACGAGCGCGTCGGCGGCCACGAGACCTTCCGGCGACTCGTCCACGAGTTCTACCGCGGCGTGGCCGAGGACCCGCCCCTGCGCGAGATCTACCCCGAGGAGGACCTCGGTCCCGCCGAGGACCGGCTCCGGCTCTTCCTCGAGCAGTACTGGGGCGGCCCCACCACCTACCAGGAGACCCGCGGCCACCCCCGCCTGCGGATGCGGCACATCCCCTACCGGGTCACGCCGACCCAGCGCGACCGGTGGCTGCGGCACATGCACGCGGCGATCGACAGCATCCGCGACCGGCTCGGCGCGATGGACGAGCACCTGATGCGCGACTACATGAACCGCGCCGCCGACGCCATGGTCAACGCCCCGGAGGCCTGACCGACCGGCCGGCTTGCACCCACCCCGGGCGCACCGCATACCGTGGGCGCCCGTGACGACCGACTCCCCCGCGACCGACGCGCCCTGGTGGCGCCACGCCGTCATCTACCAGGTCTACCCGCGCAGCTTCGCCGACAGCGACGGCGACGGCGTGGGCGACCTGCCGGGCATCACCTCCCGGCTGCCCTACCTGGCCGGCCTGGGGGTGGACGCGATCTGGATCAGCCCCTTCTACGTCTCCCCCATGGCGGACGCAGGGTATGACGTGGCCGACTACCGTGACGTCGACCCCCTCTTCGGCTCGCTCGCCGACGCCGACGCGCTGCTCGCCCGGGCGCACGAGCTCGGGATCCGGGTGATCGTCGACCTGGTGCCCAACCACACCAGCGACGAGCACGCGTGGTTCCGGGAGGCGCTGGCCGCCGGGCCGGGCTCGCCGGAGCGCGCCCGCTACGTCTTCCGCGACGGCAGGGGCGCGGACGGCGGGCAGCCGCCGAACAACTGGAGGTCGGTCTTCGGCGGCATCGCCTGGACGCGGGTCACCGAGCCGGACGGCACGCCGGGCCAGTGGTACCTGCACCTCTTCGACGACAAGCAGCCCGACCTGGACTGGCGCAACCCCGAGGTGGTCGAGGAGTTCCACTCGATCCTGCGCTTCTGGCTCGACCGCGGCGTCGACGGCTTCCGCGTCGACGTGGCGCACTCGCTCATCAAGGCCGAGGGTCTGCCGGACTGGCACGAGCGGGCCGTGATGGCCGGCGCCGCCGACGACGCGGCCGCGCACGCCAACCTCGGGCCGATGTGGGACCAGGACGAGGTGCACGAGATCTACCGCGGCTGGCGGGCGATCCTCGACTCCTACGGGGAGAGCGCGCCCGGCATGGGCGACCGCGTCCTCGTCGCAGAGGCCTGGCTGCCGCACCAGCGGCGCACCATGCGCTTCGTGCGGGAGGACGAGATGCACCAGGCCTTCAACTTCCACTTCCTGGAGACCGCCTGGCGGGCCGAGGACCTGCGCGAGGTGATCGAGGAGTCGCTGGCCGAGGCCGAGGTGGTGGGCGCCCCGACCACGTGGGTGCTGTCCAACCACGACGTCGTGCGGCACGCCTCGCGGCTCGGGCTGCCGGTCGGCACCCACCGCCCCAACGGCATCGGGCCGCACGAC